>JAYVBN010000117.1:0-4720 GCA_043750455.1 Bacteroidia bacterium
GACCTTTATGTTCCTTAACTGAAAGGCCAGCCCACTCAGTGTGAATGATATTTGCCAAGAATGCAAACTCATTTGATTTCTCAACACCACTTTCTTTCCAGTAGTCGGTGAGTTTGTTTCGGGTTTCCTGCCCGGTCATTCTTTGCTGTATCCACTTTTCACTTCTTCCCAATTTCTGCCAGTTCTCTCTTGCTCGGTCAAGGCTTTGCTCAGGGTCAGCTATTTCCTGCATGCGTTCGTAGCCCACTTTTGCAAGCCATTGTTTAAATGGTTCGGCTTTGGGTGATGGGATGGATTGAATGATACGTAGGAGTTGCTCAGTATCAGCAACATCGGTTATACGCATTTTTCCATCAGTGGCCTGCATTTTCAACCCGTGAAGATTTGTCACGGTTTCATTTCCTTCTTTTTTCAACCGCTCTTTTAGCTTTCTCCAGTAAGCTAAAGGATCAATGCTCTCAGTGAGAATGGCGATAACATCAGAAACTGAGAAATACCATTTCTCTTCTTTCTCATCCCAATGCGTTCTTACTTTTTGCTGTTCAAACAGCTTAACTTCGTTTTTCATTTGCTTGGGTATTTACTAATAAACTTATAACAATCTCACTTCCCTCCCCTTCCTTCGTCTCTACTTTCATCCCGATAGCTATCGTGACTCCGTCATAAGCTTTCACAATATTATAATTCGCGACCTCCCATCTAAATTCTCCTTGCTTTCAGAATCATCCATCGCTAAAAATGGCAAAGAGCTACACGTACTTTGCGAATATAGTAAAGATCAACTACTCTGCTTCATCTCTCTTAAGCATTTCTGAATGTATTGAGACACTTCCATTTAAATTTCTTAGCTTACTTTTTTTCAATACAATTTTTAGTAACAGATCATGACAAAAGTTGAATTACTTTCCGAGTTGTCCAGCACGTATGTGATGCTTAAACCTTCCGCCCTGGAAGGCATCGGTGTTTTTGCTATTCAATCTATAAAAAAGGGATGCAGGGAAATGTTCAGTAAACCTGATAAACAAGACAACTGGATCACACTCTCAAAAAAGGAAGTATTAGAATTACCAGCTCATACAAAGTTTATTGTCGAGAATTATTGCTTGTATGATCAGGACAATTATTTCGTTCCGGATTATGGATTTAAGAAAATGGATGTATCTCTTTTTTTAAATCATTCTGATGCACCTAATATTATTTCAATTAACGATGGCGAATATTTCGAAGCCACACGGGACATTGAAGCCGGTGAAGAATTGCTGATTGATTACGGAGGGATTGTAGATCACGATTAAGAGTTTCAATTGAAAAACCCGATGTCTTAGAAGTTTGTCAAAAGACAACAACTAAAGACACCGGGATTATTTGTAGCTGTTAAGGAGTAAGCTGCTTACTCTGATTTTAAATACTTATATACTACTCCGGCAAGTGCCGCCCCAGCAATAGGAGCTGCCATAAATAACCACAATTGCGATAATGCCCAATCGCCCACAAATAATGCCTGACTAATACTTCTGGCTGGATTTACAGAAGTATTTGTTACGGGTATACTTATCAAATGAATTAAAGTTAAAGCAAGACCAATTGCAATACCGGCAAATCCTTTTGGAGCCTTCTCGTCAGTTGCGCCTAAAATAATAAGCAGAAACATAAATGTCATAACGAACTCCGTTACAAAAGCCGCTAGCATACTATAGTTGCTTGGCGAATGATCTCCATAGCCATTTGTTGCAAAGCTGCCAATGGAAGAACCATTTCCAGTGACAATAATATAGAGTACTCCTGCTCCGGCAATTCCACCAAGCACTTGGGAAATTACGTACGGTACTATTTCAGAAGCATTGATTCTCCCGCCCATCCATAAACCAACTGTAACGGCCGGATTAAGGTGAGCTCCTGAGATATGACCTAACGAGTAGGCAATCGTCAAAACGGTTAAACCAAATGCGAGTGAAACGCCCAGATAGCCAATGCCCAATTCTGGTGTACTTGCAGCTAACATCGCACTTCCGCATCCGCCTAACACAAGCCAGAACGTGCCAATAAACTCTGCTATATTTTTCTTCATTTGAGAAAATTTTTATTCCTACTCATCTGGCTTTTCGGTTGCGCCCCGTTTTTTAATGTGGGCGCTGGACTCCACACTCTATGCTAAATTAAAGTAACAGATAATTGGTTAAACTAACAATACCTCAGCCATCCAACAGAAATTGCTTATCCAATTCACAAGTGAATACAGTATATTGGCTGTCTTGCTACACTTAAATTGCACTTGAAAAAACATCCTCCCACTATACTTTTACTCTTGATCCCTGGTCTATTGTTAGTACTTGCAGGCACGTATTATCCTAGCGAGCTCTTATATAAGCAACTTATGTGGACAAGAACAGAGGCACTGTATTTACAAGAAGAATCCGAAAACCTTGGCGGAGATACAGGGGTATATGACTTGATGGAGTTCAAAGACAAAGACGGAAACGTTCATACCGCTAAAGTATATGATGTTATCGATAATGATTATGTGGAGGGAAGTGACCAAGATCATTTCATACTTTACTATAATCCAAGGAATCCCTCCGAAAATATCATGTTGAACTATGGCAAGTATATGGTTATCTTATTTCTTCCATTCGGATTACTTTGTTGCTATCTGGGTTGGCCCCGAAAAGAAGGCGATGATTAAGAACCAAAAAGATTTGCATCAATAAATTCATTGCGAAATTTTCCAGTTGGATCATATTGATGGAGCAGTTGCTTAAAGTCCCCCAACTTTTCTATCCTCGATTGCAAAACAGAAGGTGCCATGGTAAACAATTTCGCCCAATGTGGCCGCGGATTAAATGGTGCCAGTTGTTCTTCTACCAACGGAAGTAAGTCCATGACAACATCCTCTTGTTTCCAGGTGGTGTGCAGTACAGCACACGTTTGTTTATAACATGGACTCATCCAGAGATCATCGGCTGCCACAGCTCGTATTTCAGAAATGAATAAGTGCGGAGAAATTTTTTCCTGAAGCGTTTCCATTGCCATCATAGCGGCATAACCATGTTCGATGGGTATGAAGTATTCTGCCTGCAACTCTTCGCCTGCGCTAGGCACAAAACCCATTTTGAAATGCGGCATTCTTTCATACCACGGACCGGGTACGCCCATTTGCTCTGTACAATTTTCGGCACCAAGGTTTTCAACCGGATGCATATTTTTTGTGGCCAGTTTAGCACCATAAAATTCAGGGGCTATTGTAGACGGCACACCCTCTTCGATACGGTTTTTTATCCAGACTTCATTAACCGATTTATTTCTCCAATCGGTAAACAGACTTACACTATAACCGCCTGACATGATTTCAAGAAAATTCTTTTCCAACTGAGCCATGGGCAGATTGAGATACACAACCTGTTGCATGTTGAAAGTTGGCTGAAGATCAAGCGTAACTTTTGTAACAACACCAATTGCACCCAGGCCTACAACAGCTCCATAAAATTGTTCATCATTTTTTGAAAGCGTAACAACCTCTCCTTCTCCATTAACAAATTCAATAGCTGAAACTCCGGTGGAAAGATTTCCATTCTTTACACCAGAACCATGAGTTGCAGTGGCGATCGATCCGGCAATTGATATATGAGGCAAGGAGGCAAGGTTGTGCAGTGCATATCCGTTTTCATGAAGGTACTGGCACAATTCGCCATACTTCATACCAGCACCAACTGTTACTGTATTTGCTGCTTTGTCGAGCGCTATTACTTTATTAAACTCTTTTAAGGAGACTTGATTTTCGGTGCTGTCGGCTATTTTATTAAATGAATGCCGGGAGCCAAGTCCTCTGAGTTTTGTGCAACTCTTTACAATTTCCTGAACTTCTTCCAACGTTTTAGGATAATGCACATTGCCCGTACTGTATTCTAAATTGCCAGCCCAGTTTTTCAGAGGTTCATTTTTCATATTCGGTGTGCATGCTATTAGTTTCGAAAGAACTGTGCCTGTTGCCAATGCCGTTGAAGTTTTAAGAAATGTTCGCTTATCCATAAATTTAAATTCTCAAAATGCCTAAATTGATTGATCTCTTAATTGGATAAAGTTATGAAATAGACAGTCAATTCTTACGGATTAGAATAGTACAGGGTCGGCACTCCATCAATCCACAATCAAAAACCTTGAAGCAAAGCCATCAGTGCTTGCTTTTGTGATCTTATTTTCTTAAGATTTGTAAATCTAAACTTCTTTCCAGCTTTTCAACGCAATCCGTGAAGCCTGTCATTTTTTGCTGGAAATAGTCAAACAAAAGTGAAGTGGGAAGTGTCGTTCAATGCTATAACCGTGGACGATTTCATTTTGTTGCCATTATAACACAACGCCATATAAATAAACACGAACCCTAACCACTAAAACCCAATCCTATGAAAAAATTACTTTTAGTTTTAATGAGTGGCACCTTGTTTTGGTCCTGTAATCAAACTACACAAGAACCCGTTGTTGCAGAAACCAGACCCGTTGATTTTGCAGATCCGAAATACACCACTATCGGTCGGGAGTCTCTGATCAAATTAGCAGAGGGAGATGTAGATGCGTTTCTCACCAACTTCGCTGACAATGCCGTGTTTGTTTGGAACAATGGCGATAGCATTTCCGGTAAGCCTGCTATTACGTCTTACTGGAAAGATCGAAGAGCTAATGCCATAGACACAATCACTTTTAAAAATGAGGCCTGGTTGCCTATTCA
>JAYVBN010000118.1:0-4072 GCA_043750455.1 Bacteroidia bacterium
GGGGCATCTTTTATGTAGCCACTGATCGTGTGTTTGATTTGAGGTTGCAGCTCCGCTGAAGCTTTAGCATAGAAAAAACTTGATAAAGAGGTGAAAAAGAGGAATAAAGTAATAAATCTCATAAAGGAAAGTAACGATTTCAGGCTGTTGTCATTTAAACCAACAAGGTTAATTTTTGTTTAAGACGAAAGTCAGGGGATTATGTTGCGTGTAGCTTTAAACTAAGCAACGAATATAACCATGGAGTATCCTAAATGGTTGACTACTTTTCAGCAGACCTACTTTTGATAATTATATACTACAAGCATAATGTTTAGTGTCACACTACACTAATCAAATTTTGCAGCATAACTTTTAAAAGTTCGACCCCGATGGGGTCGGATGTTTATAGTAAAAAATATGCTATAAACATACGACTCCGTAGGAGTCGAACAGAAATGGTCTGGGGGTAGTGATCTTTGATGCATTTAAGTATGTTGTATAAACAAGCAATAAACTTGATTGACTCCTAAGCCTCATCGTGGAATGATGTGAGCTGACCGGCTCGCCTCCCGAAGCAGTACAAAGGGAAGATTAAGGCAGACGGAACGCATAATGGCGATGCCCCATACTTTATGGAAATAACCTAAATCCTTGTAGTTTTGTCGATAACTTAATTAGCATCTATGAAGTTTTTCATCGACACAGCAAATCTTAACGAAATCAAGGAAGCGTATGATCTGGGGGTATTGGATGGTGTGACTACCAACCCATCCTTAATGGCCAAGGAAGGTATTTCTGGCAAGGAAAAGATCATGGCTCATTACAAATCCATTTGCTCTATCGTAGATAATAATGTAAGTGCTGAAGTGATTGCCACCGATTTCAATGGGATGATTTCCGAGGGCAAGGAACTTGCTAAAATTGATGACAAGATTGTCGTTAAAATACCCATGATAAAAGATGGTATTAAGGCCATCAAGAAATTTTCAAGTGAAGGCATTCGTACCAACTGCACATTGGTATTCTCAGCCGGTCAGGGTATTCTTGCCGCAAAAGCAGGAGCAAGTTACCTTTCTCCATTTATCGGTCGCCTGGATGATATTGGGCAAGATGGACTGGATTTGATTGTTCAAATAAGACACATATATGACAACTATGGATACGGCACAGAAATCCTGGCGGCATCCGTTCGTCATACCATGCATTTAATTAAGTGTGCCGAAATTGGAGCTGATGTTGTAACGTGTCCATTAAAAGTTATTACTGATTTGCTTAACCATCCTCTGACCGATTCTGGGTTGGCAAAATTTTTGGCAGACCACAAAAAGGCTAACGGTTAAGTTGATGTTCTCTACCGATCCTGTCGTACGCGTTAAAGAGGCTACTATCTTTCAGGACA
Source organism: Bacteroidia bacterium (assembly GCA_043750455.1). GTDB lineage: Bacteria > Bacteroidota > Bacteroidia > Cytophagales > Cyclobacteriaceae > ELB16-189. The sequence goes on from JAYVBN010000118.1 coordinate 1,382, forward strand.
ATACTTCGGTTCTTGATAATTTAACTTTTGAAATAGAAAAAGGTGAATTCGTTTTTCTGATTGGTCGCACGGGTTCAGGAAAGTCATCACTGCTGAAAACGTTGTATGGCGATTTACCCTTACGACTTGGCGATGTGAATATTGCAGGTTTTAATATCCGTGATATCAAAGATAAACAGGTTCCTCTGCTCCGAAGGAAAATCGGGATCATCTTTCAGGACTTTCAGCTATTTTCTGATCGCACGGTTGGAGAGAATCTAAACTTTGTGATGAAAGCTACTGGCTGGCGCGATTCGGCAAAGATGAAAGGGAGGCTTGCCGAAGTGTTGATGAATGTGGGGTTAGGTTCTGTGGAGAAAAAAATGCCTCATCAACTTTCTGGAGGAGAGCAACAGCGCGTTGTTATTGCCAGGGCGTTAATCAATGAGCCTCTCATATTAATTGCCGATGAACCAACCGGTAATCTCGATCCTGAAGTTTCCAACGGAATCCTTAAAACGTTTCAGCAAATCAATCGAAGTGGCACAGCCGTTTTAATGGCCACTCATAGTTACGGCCTGATCAGAAAATTTCCGGCACGCATATTAAAATGCGAGGACAAAAAAATACTTGATTCTGCTAAAGAAAATTTTGAGTTGAGTACCGATTATTAAAGTGTTCGCATGAACCGTTAAGCATCATTACCATCCTTCACATTGTCGCCCGATTCTACCTGCTCTAGGTTATACAGCAATTGATTTAATAAATCAATTCTAACAAGGAGATTTAAGACCAAAGCTTCTTTCACTTTTTGAGTAGGTTGTGTTTTCATTTGCTCTTTAAGCACTTGATACATGGCATCCAATTTTTGAAAATCCTGTGTAAACGTCTCTGCTTCCTGTGATTCATCAAAGTGGTTAATCAAGGCGACCTTTTCAGCGATCTCAGCGTTGTAATACACTTCCAGATCAGAAAATTCGCCCTGCAATATTGCGATCTCTCTTTTTTGTAATGATGATTGATTCCCTGTCACAAAAAAATAGGTGGCTAAGCCCAGAAACAAGATTGCTGCTGCCCTCCACATCGAAACCGAATTCCATAGGGAAATGGTTCTGCCTGCAGGAAGTGTTGCTTCAATCTTTCTCCACGATTTCTCATCAGGTACTTTATCATCAAAGCCATCACGGTTTTGGTGAATAAAATCTTTAAGTGAATCTTTCATAGTATTAATTCAATTTTTGAAATTTAAAATTCAAAATCTTACATCCGAGTTGAAGTCATTTTGAATTTATAGTTTCGAATTAGTAACTGATGTTACGCAAAACCAAAAATTTAACGTCATCGCGAGCCTACCTGTCCGGTAGGCAGGTACCAGCGAAGGAAAGCGGGAGGAACGAAGCGTTCCCCAAATTAGGAGATTGCTTCGCCCCATCTCACAAATGCCACGCAGGCGCTCACAAAGACGCTAATTATTTTGCGTAAGTCCAGTTAGTAAGTATCTCTTTAAGCTTTTTCTTGGATCTGTTAAACTGTGATTTTGAAGTAGACTCTGTTATGTTCATTATCTCTGCGATTTCCTGATGATCGTAGCCTTCCAACAAATAAAGAGACAACACCATCCTATACCCATCGGGCAATAATTCAATTGCACGCTTTACTTTATCTACTGTAAATGGAAAATTTTCAAATTCATCTTTTTCAACTTCCTCTCCTACATCCCACTTATCGTCTTCCGGTATTCGTTCAAATTTCCGTTTGTTAATTTGGTTCAATGCTTTGTTTACTACAATGCGCTTGAGCCATGCCCCAAAAGTAGAATCACCCCGATAATGATGTAAACTTTTGAACGCACTAATAAAGGATTCCTGCAGAACATCCTCTGCTTCGTCTGCATTATTAACGATACGGTAGCCCACATTATACATGCTGCGGCTATATAATTTATAAATACGCTGATAGGCATTGCTACTACCCTGAAGGCATTGCCTAATCAACTCTTCATGAATATGTTCAGCCTGTGCCTCCAACCGTAATAATGCTTAAAGACAAGTTCTAAGATAAAAGGTTGCTTTGGTTTAGCCTTTAATTTTAACTCAAGGGCAAAGCCAAAAGGGGCTATGAGAGGGAAAAGCTCACTATTTTAGCTTGGCCAGATTCTCCTTTGCCGCGATAAAATCAGGAGAAATGGCAAGTGCTTCCGCAAATATCTTTTTTGCAGTCACGTTATCCCCTGTTTCTTGTTTGATCAATCCTTTCAGGTTCAATACGGCAACTTTCATCGGATATTCCTTTGGCTTGCCTTGCGCATCGTTGAAGGAAACTTTGATGGTATCTATATCCGGTTTGGTCAGCAGAATATCTGCATTTACCAGGCTTTCGGCATATCGCTTTAAATCATATTGATGAAAGGCTATCTTATAGAGTGTATATGTTGAACCTGATAGCAGGTAAAGACTTTCCAAATACTGCAAAGCCCTGTCTATTACACCCAGGGATTCTGCCGATAATGCCGAAAGTTCAAGATAAGCAGGATCTTTAGGGTTTCGCTTTAACAACTCCATCCCTACCAATAGTGATGAGGTAAACTTTTGCTCTTGATAATACGATACCGCTAAACTATAAATCAATGAGTCGTTCCCTGGATTTCTGATAATCAAATCATACAAGGCGTCCTTGGCCACCTGCTCATCGCCCCATTGAACTGCTACAGAA
>JAYVBN010000119.1:0-3918 GCA_043750455.1 Bacteroidia bacterium
TTCATATTAAATTTAAATCTGTATTGCACTAACACCTCATGCGATCCAAAATCAACTTGCCGAATTGGACCGCTGGTGATTGAATACGCATAGCCCAATCGAAGCTGATCTGTTACCTGCATTTCAAACAAAAGGTTGATTGCATTATTGAACTTATACGATACCCCCACCCAAACCACTTCGTCAAACAATAGATTTGCATTAAGGTCAAGCTCCACACCACGCTTGTCCACCACCTTTAATAAGAAGTTAGGCTTCAACTTCATCATCCGATTCAATTTAAAAACATATCCTCCCGTAAAAATGATCGGAATATTTTGATATACAGTTTCAAAATTATTTCCGCGTTGAAAGACATTGTTCATCATATGAGGCATGGAAACGCCCATGTACCATAACGTTTTGCTGTAAAATAATCCTGCTCCAAAATTCGGCCTGGTTTGCCTTACGTCTTGCGCGAAGAGAAAATCTGGTTGATAAACATCCAGGCTTGTATACTCAGCCCTATAAGCACTAAACCCAGCCTGAACTCCAAACGAAAGAGTTGCCTCGTTGCTCATGGGGAGCCTGTACGCGAAGACGCCATTAACACCTGTCTGCCCTATTACTCCAATTTTATCCTGAACGACCATCAGACCAGCGGCAACCCGTTCACCACGTATTGGAGAATGTATTGACAATGTTTGTGTATTGGGTGCTCCAGGAAGGCCAACATTTTGAAATCTTGAGAGAAAACTTGCACTTAGCGCACCATGACTTCCTGCATAAGCCGGATTGATTGCCATTCCATTAAACATGTATTGCGAAACGGTGGCTTGCTGCTGACCTCTAGCTGTTGCCGACAAACCAATTAAGCAAATCGTTACTATATATTTTATAAGCGCGCTCACCTTAATTTCTTTTTAATACAACAAAGCCACTTACCGGAGCGCTACCATCTCCAAGACTCACTGTGTAGAAATAAGTGCCTTCTTGAAGTACATCATTACCTATTCCTTTGTTGGCAACACCACGCCAAATCTTTTCCTCATTATTATATCCACTCATCTCAAAAACAAGGTTATTATATCGGTCAAATACCCGAACCATATTGTTAGGATAGAAGTCTATGCCCTCAATCCTGAGATAATCGTTATCTCCATCTCCGTTTGGAGTAACGCCTTCGTAAACTCTGAATGGTAAGTCCTCTACATTAATCACTAAAGTAGCCGTATTGCATTTTGACGGTGAACCGTTATCACACACCTCGTACACGAGAGAATCTATTCCTCTAAAGGTTCTATCAGAAATGTAGGTGAATCGGCCATCCAAATTCAAGGTCAAGTCGCCATGCAGAACATCGGTTACCGGTTTTGTATTTACGGACAAAGCATTGTTCTCAATATCATAATCGTTCACGAGAACATTTCCGTCCACTAAAACCCTTCTGAGTACAACGATAGAATCACGTACAGCAACAGGTGGGTCATTTACCGGAGCTACGTCTATGGTAACTGTTAATTTTGTGCACAGGCTCGGTGAGCCATCATCACAAATTCCGATTTCCCATACAGATGCTCCATTAAAATTCAGTACCGGAGAAAAATCAAAGCATAAACCAACAGAGTTGGATGCTTTCAATATGCCTCCTCCAGAAATATTTACAATTGACCCTACCGTAATTTTATCACCCTGTGGATCGGTATAGCCAAAACAAAATGATAGAGGTGTGTCTTCTTGTGTTGCGACAGCAAGCGAAGCTGGCGGTAAGGTATTGATTGTGGTCACGTCAATGGTTAGCACTTTGGTAGCACAAGCCGATGGTAACGGTATTCCGCTGTCACAAATTTGAATAGTGACTTTATCTTGCCCAAAAAAGTTTAGCGATGGGGTGTAGGTGTAAGATCCGTTTCCGTTGATAAGAATTACTCCATTTGAGGGCCCAATCTGCGGTGCTGTATTTACCGTGAGCACAGTTCCATCCGGATCAATATCAGCTAAACTAAATACGCTTCCGGTTAATGGTGTATTTTCTTTTGTAGTTGCCAAAAGGTTGGTCAGTAAAGGCGCGTCATTCACCGGGGTAACAATAATGTTTACCGAAGTATTTCCTGCGAGACCATGAATATCGCTAACCTGCATTTCCCAAATGGAAATACCATTAAAATTAGGGCTTGGAGTGAATACGTAACAAAAATCAAATGGAGCCACATCACGAACCATGGTGCCACCACCCGATATATTGGATGGCAAATCAAATAGTATCTGATCACCCTCAGGATCAACCACATTGAGACACACCTGGAGTAACGAGTCTTCCCTAGTAATTAAATCAGGAAGTGGTGTAATTATCGGTGGGTCATTAACAGGGGTGACTACTATCGATATTGTTGCAATGTTTGAGTCAGTACTTCCGTCATTTGCACTGAACGTAAAACTGTCACTGCCAAAATAATTCAATGAGGGTGTATAAATGAGGTTAGCACCAATGCCCGTTAATGTTCCTTTGGTTGGTTGTGTTTTTATTAAGTAGCTCAAAACGTCTCCGTCAGCATCACTTACCATCAATAGTATACTTTTTGCTATATCCTCAGGTGTTGTTACTACCTGGCTGTCAGCTATTGGTGCATCATTTACAGGTGTTACAGTAATTAAAACAGTAGCAATGTTAGAATCTGTGGTACCGTCATTTGCTTTGAAGGTGAAACTATCAGAGCCACTATAATCTCCCGTTGGTGTGTAAATCAAATTTGCACCTGATCCACTTAAAATTCCATGCAATGGATTACTTACAATTATGTATGTGACGGCATCGCCATCGGGGTCAATACCATCCAGTGTGATTGGTTTTGGTATATTCTCCGGAGTAGTTACCGGAGTAGCGGTTTGGCTAAATGCAATGGGTGAATCTCCAACCGGTGTAATTGTAATTGAAACGGTGGCAATGTTAGAATCCCCAGTGCCGTCATTCACTTTAAAAGTGAAACTATCGGATCCGTTATAGTTAGCGTTTGGTGCATAGGTAACATTGGGGGCTGACCCTGCTAACGTACCATGTACTGGCTGATTGACAATACTAAATGTAATTACATCTCCATCAACATCACTGCCCGTTACTATAATTATGATTGACACATCTTCAACTGTGCTCACACTTTTGTTGTTAGCTATTGGTGCATCATTGACAGGTGTAACTGTAATAGAAACTGTGGCTATATTAGAATCGGTTGATCCATCATTCGCTTTAAAAGTGAAAATATCCGAACCATTATAATCTGCGTCTGGCGTATAGGTTATGGTGGCACCAGCTCCTGTCAGCACACCATGCGATGGGTTGGTTATGATTATGTAAGTAATAGCATCTCCGTCAGGATCAGTACCTTCCAACGTGATAGACCTGGCAACATTTTCAGGAGTGGTAACTGGGGTCGCAGTCTGATCAAATGCAATAGGAGAATCAGTAACAGGGGTTATAGTAATCGATACGGTAGCAATGTTAGAGTCAATGGCTCCATCATTTGTTTTAAAGGTAAAATTATCAGAGCCATTATAATTAGCACTTGGCGTATACGTCATATTGGGTGCTGTGCCACTTAACACACCATTCGTTGGGCCACTTATAATTGCAAACGTAATGACATCTCCATCAGGGTCGCTTCCTGTCAACGTAATCCCTGCCGCTGCATCTTCCCCCACAGTTACACTCTGACTATTTGCGATCGGTACGTCATTGACCGCTGTTATTGTTATCGATACAGTAGCGGTGTTTGAAATGGCTAGACCCAGATCAGTCACTCTAAAGGTGAAACTATCGGAACCACTATAGTTAGCATTTGGTGTATAGGTCATATTGGGTGCTGTGCCATTTAACACCCCGTTCGAAGTACTACTCAAAATCGTAAACGTAATAGCATCTCCATCAGGGTCGCTTCCTGTCAG
>JAYVBN010000120.1:0-13014 GCA_043750455.1 Bacteroidia bacterium
CCAATCTGATAGGCTACTTCATTGACTTGAAACTTTGCTGAATCTAATAGTACGCGAGCATGATCAAGTTTGTGATCAAGCAGATAACCGAAAACGGTATTCCCATAAATTTCTTTAAACCCTACTTTAAGTTGATATTCATTTAATCCCGCTTGTTTGGCAAGTTCTTTTAGGCCTGGTGGTGTTTCCATGTGCTTGAGCAGATATTCTTTCGCGTGTTTGATTTTGCGAACGGTCTCTTGATCGTTTAAGAATGGACAGCTTTCAGTATCTGGTTTTCTTTCTGAAAAATAAAGCGCCAGCAATTCCATCACTTTGCCGTGATAATAAAGCTTTGCCACGCTTTCGCTGAGATTAACGGAGAAGATTTGATTCAGGATTACATAAAGATGTGATGGAATTTCACGCTCATCATAAAATTTAGTCTTTACGTTTTCGGGTTTTAGAAAGGGCAGGGCATCGTGTGTGAAAAGTTTATGCAGGCTCTCCAGTGTAATGGATAAGGCAACGATTTTTGTTTCAGGCGCAAGCTTTAATTGAAAGGGCAAGTCGGTGTCCGGATTGTAAAAGAAATAGTTGCGCTGCTTTTCAATTTGCCGGATGTAATGAGGTCCAAAGCCAAAAGCAGCAGAACCCTGAAGGCAGAAGTAAAAGTGAATGATATTCCGAGTAATGAGACTTTCAAAAGATATGACTTCAGTGCCAGTTTCGACAGTTTCTAGCTTCATATCTTCCTTTATCAGTAAGGTCTGAAAACTACTTTTAGTGGTATTTTCTATTGCCTGTATAATATCCATCGCATTATCGTTTATTAAAAATGACATAAATCATGTAGCCAGATAGCTTAATTCAGTTGATTTTGTTCAAAAATACCAAATTTTTGACTTTTTAACTTGTATTATTATGAAAGGTATTAATTATACTTTTTTGGGTATTTTCCTCTTTACAGGCGACCAATATTTGCACCTGTGAAAATAGAGCATGTTATTCTTTGTGGGTTTGGGCTGTTGATTATCCCCAAAGCATTCGCTCAGAACGCGGATACGGTGGCCACCAAATACCTGGACGAGGTTGTGGTCACTGGACAATATGAGCCGCAATCCGCTAATCGATCAGTTTACAAGGTGCGTACCATTTCAATGGAGAAAATTCAGGCGCGTGGCGCGGTGCGTCTGCAAGATGTGTTAAACACAGAATTGAACATTCGCTTTTCGCAAGACCTTGCCCTTGGGGGATCTAACATTTCTATGCAAGGTTTGGCAGGTCAAAATGTAAAGGTCCTAATTGATGGTGTGCCAATGGTTGGCCGCCAAGGCACCTCAAATGAAATCAACATCAATCAGATAAACGTCAACTCCATTGAGCGCATTGAAATAGTAGAGGGCCCGATGTCCGTTGTGTACGGTGCGGATGCATTGGCGGGTGTAATTAATATCATTACCAAGAAAAGCACCGAAGGCAAATTTGATCTTACAGCAAAGATTCACGAGGAAACAGTTGGATCAGACTATGGATGGAAAGAGGGGATTCATAATGAAAGTGTTGGCGGAGGATATTCCTGGAACAACATGCGTATGCGTGGCGACTTCGCCAGAAATTATTTTGGGGGATATCAGGGAAGTGCGAATGGTCGCGACAAAAAATGGCATCCGAAAACCCAATACCTCGGCAGTGGTTTAGTGGGATACACAAAAGAAAACACCAATCTTTACTATCGTCTCGATTATCTAAATGAAGATATTTACAACCCCGGAGAATTTCAGGGCAATGAAGCAATAGACCAGAATTACATCACCAACCGATTCATGCATCAATTGCAAGGCGGTAGCACGTTGTCGGATCGGATGCAACTAACGGGCGCTTTAGCATTCACCAACTTTGCACGCGAAACTCAAACCAGCACAGTCAACGAGACAACAGGTGTCAGAAGATTAGCGCTGGGTGCTGGGCTTCAAGACCTCACAAAATTTAATGGAGTTACTGTTCGAAGCACATTGCAATATAAAATAAATGATAACCTGTCTTTTCAACCCGGCCTTGATTTGAATTATGAGACAGGTGAAGGTGGACGCATGAAGGAAGGTTCAAATGCAATTGGTGATTACGCAATCTTTGTATCTGGCGAATGGAAGATATCTCGTGCTATTCAGCTTCGGCCTGGTGTGAGATTTGTCCATAACTCCATCTATGATGCACCTCCTGCTATTCCCTCGCTGAATGCAAAAATAAAAGTAAGTAATAAGCAAGATGTGCGTGTGTCGTATGGCCGTGGTTTTCGTGCACCTTCCTTGCGCGAACTGTATTTCGATTTTTTTGACGCAAGCCATGCCATCGAAGGCAATCCTGATTTAGAAGCCGAGTTATCGCACAGTTTCAATGGTTCATGGAACCTGAATGTAATTGATGCCGATTCAAAAAAATTGACCACCACAGTGGGAGGATTTTATAATACAGTTGACAATATGATTGGCTATGGCCAAAAACCCTCCAACACGTTAATAACAACTTACATCAACATCGATAAATACAAAACAAAGGGATTGACATGGAACAATACCTGGAAGACCAAGCGTTGGGATGTTGCCGCTGGGGTTGCCTACACAGGCAGGTTCAATCAGCTATATGAAAGTGTAAGCGATCTTGAAGAATTTGCCTGGTCTCCGGAAGTGACCTCTTCCATCGGATACAAAATCCCTGGAAAGGGTTTGAGTTTCTCACTTTATTATAAGTACACAGGTAAGACTCCCTACTATGAATTTGTAACGGTGGATGGAACTCAGGTGATCCAACTGGCCACTATCAGTGCTTATCAATGGGCTGACTTTACGGTTCAAAAGAATGTATTCAAACACGTTACACTCAACTCAGGTGTCCGCAACCTTTTTAACATCACCAATATCAACAACACAGCCACTTCTGCCGGTGTGCACACATCCGGTGGGAGCCGGCCAGTTGGATATGGACGATCCTATTTTTTAAGTATTTCTTATTCAATCAATAAATTTTAAACAAAACCATGAATACATTTTTCAAACGAACACTCTTAATGACAGGCCTTGCGTCTGTACTTTTTTTTAGCTCTTGCGAAGAAGAATTAAAACTTCCAGATAACACTGTTGCTTTTGAATCAGACCAATTAGGTTTTACTTCTTCAGAAACGGAGTTAACTGTTTTAATAAACCTCTCCCGTGAAGCAACCGCTGAAGGTTCAATTACAGTTGGGCTAGAAGCGACCGGATTAACGTACGCAACTGATTTCACAACTGAGCCAGCAGCAACAGCTAACGTAATTACACTGAGTGTACCAGCAGCTGCAACTTCCGCTTCTATAAAAGTAAAGAAGATAGCAGGTGTTCTGTTGGATGGTGATGAAAAAATAAAACTAACTGTTCAAAGTGTTGATGAATCGTTGGTACTTGGTGAGAAAAAAGAATTGACGTTGACTTTCTCAGAGATTGTAGCAGCCAGTGGTGGTTTTGAAGTAACTGGAGGTGGACCAACTTATCCGAACAAAGTATTTATTGACCTGAGCGCCAACAGGCAAACAGCGGTATCACGCACAACCTGGGATCTTGCCTTCTTCTCCGGTGAAGATTTCCGCGTTGTACTCAATTCACCGAATGGAATGCTAGCTCGTGCTACAACCAAAACCGATATGAATTTGGTTACAGCGGCTGACACTGCTGGCTTTAAGACACAGTTTTCAATAGCTGCAATTTTTGCCGCCATAAATACTACGCCAGTGCCTACATGGATTCCAGAGGCTATTAACTGGATGGATAATCCGACCGGTGATATAACCAAAACGGCAATTGCTTCAATCTCCGCAACAGCTTCTGAAAATAAGGTGTATATCATTAACAGGGGCAGTGGACCAGGTACACCAGCCACAACCTTGGGTATGAAGAAGATCCGGGTGATTAGAAACGGAAACGGATATACGCTTCAACATGCTGATATTAGCGCCACTACTTTTTCTGAAATCCAGATTACAAAAAATACGGCAACGGATTTTCAATACGTAAGCTTTGCCACCGGAGCAGTGACCGTAGAGCCTGGCAAAGGAAAGTGGGATATTGCATGGAATGGATTTACCAATGCATTCCCTTTTGGCACAGGTGTTATCCCCTATTATTTTCAAGATGTCATCGTAACAAGCAGAGGAGCACAAACTGCGAAGGTGATGATTACAGCTGCCGTAACATATGAAGCCTTTACGGAAGCTAATATTGCTGCCCAGACATTTAGCACCAGCCAGGTAAGCATTGGCTCCGATTGGCGCTCAGGTGGCGGCCCTCCCGGAACTCCACCACCCTCTGCTAGAACCGATCGTTTTTATATCATCAAGGATGCTGTCGGCAACTATTATAAATTGAAGTTCACCGCGCTTACGACAGGGGGAGAACGAGGCAAACCTAAGTTTGAGTTTGTATTGGTGAAGAAAGGAAGCTAATGGTGTGCGACTTCCAAGGTAATACCTTGGAGGTTTTTTCTATGATTGTTATCTTTTCGTATGCTTGAAATTGTCCATAAAATTCCTATCGTAACTACGATACTGTCGGCAGTGTTCTTTGCCATGTTGTATCGGCATTGGCTTTCTAAGCAGCGGCCGCCTTACCTTTTTTGGTGGATGATAGGTGTGTTTTGTTATGGATTAGGAACACTAAAGGAAAGCCTTGTTGGAATTTTCGGCTGGAGCGAGTGGGTCTTTAAGTCGTGGTATATTTTAGGAGCCTTGCTGGGAGGCTTTCCGCTTGCACAGGGTTCGGTATATCTGATGTTCAGAAAAACTACAGATGACATCATGATGTATATAGTCGTTTCAGTAATTGCAGTGGCATCTGTGCTCGTTATTCTTTCACCAATTGACTACTCACTTGTTGAACCCGCACGGTTAACAGGAAAAGTGATGGTCTGGAAGAATGTGCGGTTAATCACGCCTTTCGTTAATATTTACGCGTTCATCTTTCTGGTTGGTGGTGCCTGCTATTCAGCTTATAGCTATAGTAAGGAAATTGCATTCAAAGCAGATTTATCGGCAATATTTTTATTGCTTTAGGTGGTTTGTTACCTGGTATTGGTGGATCTTTTACCAAATTTGGCTATACCGAGGTATTGTATGTTACTGAACTCTTGGGAATCATCCTTATTTATGCCGGCTATCAAACAATGAAGGACGATCAGACGGTTTCCATCTATAAAGCACAAGCACTACCGAACTAATATGAAGAGCAGAATTGGATTTTTGAGATTAATAGGAATTAGTGAGGGTATTTCGTTTTTAGTCTTGTTACTCATCGCCATGCCATTGAAATATTATTTCGGATTTCCGATGGCCGTAAAAGTCGTGGGATGGATGCACGGTGTTCTGTTCATCGCTTACATTGCAGCGGTCTTTCTTGCCATCGAAGCGATGAAGTGGAATTGGTTTTCTATTTTGGTTGCCTTGGGTGCTTCTCTTGTACCGGTTGGCACGTTTGTATTGGATAAATCACTGAAGAGACGTGAAGACGAGTTGGCGAAAGAGAACGCTGTTCGATTTTAGAAGTCAGCGTCCAGCCCAAATCTTTCTTTGAGTTGCATGAGGATGGGATTTTTCTCAGCTAAGTGTTCAAACTTGTCTTTATTGGTGTAGGCTACTTTTTTAGTTTGCCGTTCGGCCATCGTACTTACCACTTGTATAGCGTTATTATTTAATCTTGTTCTCAAGAAATCAATAAGGTTTGATTTGATCAATAACAGTAGAGGCTCTTCGATAGGATTGGTTAACGGAATGGTGATTTGATTTTTGTTTAAAGTGATCTCGCGATTAAGCAAATGATATTCTGCAACCTGACTTTTTCTTTCTTCCGCGTATTCGGTCCAGGCGGCTTGCACCTGTTTTTCGGTTACCGGTTGATCGTTTGAAATAACGATACCATTTTTTTCTTCTGGTTTAGTTTCAGCCGGCTTTTGAGTTGGCTTTAAAATATTGCCAAGATTCAATGTTGTCTTTGGTCGTGTATTTTCTGTTCGAACGGATCGAGAAATTTCCGGTTTAGGCTGTTCGGCAAGAATGGGTTTTTCCTGTGGAGGAGTAGTTACCTTTTCTACTTTGGATACAGGTTCTGCAACAAAAGAAGCGGAAACTTCAGGTTCTAATTCAATTTTTTTTTTACCGTCTCCGAAGTCGGGGCAGTTCCATTGCTTTTAAAAACGGAGTTGACATTCGCCATCTTCATCAGGGCTAACTCAACAAGCAGCCGTTGGCTTTTGCTGCTTTTATAATTTATATCGCAATGGCTTGCAATGTTTAGCCAGGAAAGGAGTAGACCTGGAGGTGATGCTTGTGATTGCTGAAGATATTTTTTCTTGGTATTATCTGGTACTTCCATCAGGTTAACCGTCCGTGCATCTTGTGACACCAGAAGGTTTCTGAGATGCTCGCTTAATCCCACAATAAAATTGTGTCCGTCAAATCCTTTGCGCAGAATTTCATCCAGCAACAAAAGGGGTTGTGTCGCATTCTCTGCAAGCAAACCATCTACAACTTTGAAATAGTAATCGTAATCCAGAATGTGCAGGTTGTTGATCACATCTTTGAAAGTCACTTCTTTTCCAGAGGAGAAGGTGACCATTAAGTCAAAAATGGAAAGCCCATCACGCAAAGCGCCATCTGCTTTTTGGGCAATCAGGTGCAGGGCTTCTTCTTCTGCTTTTATTTTTTCACGATCAGCTACTTTTTTTAGTTGCCGAGCAATATCAGAAACCTGAATCCTATTAAAATCAAATATCTGGCAGCGGGAAAGGATGGTAGGAATGACTTTATGTTTCTCGGTGGTGGCCAAAATAAAAATGGCATAGGAAGGTGGCTCTTCTAGCGTCTTCAAAAAAGCGTTGAAGGCTGAGTTGGAAAGCATATGAACCTCGTCTATGATATAGACTTTGTATTTGCCAAACTGAGGCGGATATCTAACTTGATCGATGAGATTACGAATGTCTTCTACTGAGTTATTAGAGGCTGCATCAAGTTCAAAAATATTTAATGAGTTGACCTCAGCCTTTTCTTCAAAGCCATTGATCATTCTGGCAACAATCCTGGCGCAGGTTGTTTTCCCCACACCGCGAGGGCCACAGAAAAGGAGTGCCTGGGCAAGTTTATTATTGTCGATGGCATTTTTTAAAGTAGTGGTAATGTGCTCCTGGCCAACTACTTCTTCAAACCCCAGCGGTCTATATTTACGTGCTGATACAACAAAACTCTCCATTGACCGCAAGATAAAGCCAGATGTCGGATTCTGAGTATTTCGATCTTGATTATTTTGAAAAGAATTGTTAAAGGATGTGGCTAGCGGTTATCTTCTAGGTTGCCCACCCTGCGAGAGATGGAAAGGATTTCTTTTAGAAGGACATCTTGCTGGACTTCGCGCTTGATTAGTTCTTTTCGCAAATCAATCAATTCTTCTGAATGCTTGATCAAAACATCATAGGCCAAATCCATTCTTTTGTTTGATTCATCCATTCTTTTGTTGGCTAAATCCATCTGCTCAATTGTCTGATCGGTTTTTTTAAGATATTCCGCCAGTAATTCCAATATCTTGTCTTCGGCTTTCATAATGTTCTCCGTTTTCAGATTAAAGTTAATTACTAAACCCCGCGGAAGCAAGCCTCAAATTTTTTCTAGCATAATCGCCAGAAAAGTTTTCACGGCATCTACATAATTTCCAACCCGGATGTTCTCATTCTCGGCATGTTGATTATTATCGGCATTAACTGTTGGCACAGCTACAGCGGGGATGCCCAGCGTAACTACAAACGGTGAGATTGGAATTGAGCCACCAGCAGTGCGCACTTTGATAGGCGCTTTTCCAAAGGCACTGGTCATCGCTTTTCCTAACCAGATACCACAATCAGAATTGAAAGGTGTTTGGAAAGCGAGATAAGAAATGCTGGATTGGATGGCAGCAATTTTTGGGTACTTCATGCGCTCTTCTTCTGTGGGTTCCTTTGCAACAATGTAATAGCCTTTGCTTTCTATATGTTGGCGTACGAGATCAATTAACTTTTCAGGATTGCTCGATGGCACCAGGCGAATGTCAATTTCGGCTGTGGCTGTGGCTGGTATTAATGTGCGTGCTTCTTTGCCGATGAATAAGGCGTCCATCCCTCGTATGTTTAGGGTCGGGTATTGCAATGACTCCTGGAAATTGTTTCCAATATTGTCGGGCTGGGCTATTCCAAGAAACTTTTTTATTTCATTTTCATCATCTGGCACTTGTTGAAGGATTTTCTTTTCCTCTTCCGTTAACACGACACCATCATAAAACCCGGGTAAGGTTACGCGTCCATCCTCATCTTTCATAGATGCAAGTAATTGTGCTAATCGCAAAGCCGGGTTTGGTGTATAGTTTCCATAATTTCCGCTATGTGCTGGCACTCTGGGCCCAAAAGTTGTAAGTGTTATTTCACAAATACCTCGCGCGCCAAAAGACAGCGTTGGCTGGTTGCTCACGTGTCGCGGACCATCGAAGATGATGAGCATATCTGCTGTCAATTCATTTTTGTATTGGACCACAGCATTGGGCAAGTGAGGCGAACCAAGTTCTTCTTCAAAGTCCATGATTACCTTCATATTAAAATTGGGCTCTGTTTTTAGTTCTTTTAACGCATCCAGGGAAGCAAGAAAAGCTACAGCGGGTCCTTTTGCATCTGAAGTAGAACGCGCAAAAATTCGCCAGTCGCGATTAATACCTTCATATAATCTTTCATAGGCAATTGTGTTCCAGTTTCCAGCGTTGTCCTTTTCCTTCAACGTAGGTTTCCAGGGACTTTCCTGATTCCAGTGACTGGGATTGACAGGCTGCCCATCAATTTGCAAATAAATGAGTACTGTCTTGGTTGGGTTGCTTACTTTTCGTTCGGCCAAAAGTAAAGGCACTGTTTCAGTGTTCAAGCGCTGCGTGCTGAAACCACGTTTGGCAAAAGCAGCCTCACACCAACTAACATTTTTTTCGATGTCGGCCTGTACATGAGCATCATTTGGTAAACTTAGCAGTTCATAAAATTCACGGAATGATGCAACCGCATGTTTTTCGGCCAGCTTGTCCAAATTGAAATTTGCTGGCTTTTGCGCGTAACAATCGCAAAGAGTAGTTAATACTGTATATAGAATGATGTAAAGTCTCATGTCTTAAGTCTATTCTCTATTTCAAATATTTCTCTGGTAGCGCGAAGCCCATACTTTCGGCACACCAAAAGATGTTTACAATATAATACCGTGTGCCATCATTGAAGAGTTGAATGCTATTGATGCCCCTGTTGGTGACGGGGCCATCTTTTTTATCTCTTGTCTCATAGGTGCTGAACAGATGAGTAACTGTGCCATATTCTTCTGATGTTCGGTGAAGTTCACGCTCGAAGAACCCTGTTGCTATTCGTGACTGAAATAGCTGAACATATTCTTCTGGACTAAGTGCTTTAGTTATGAGCTTTCCATTTTCGTCTTTCCGCGTGGGGATAAGCCTTGCTTCGGGTTTGAATAGATTCCGAAACCTATCCCAATCCCGGGGTGCCCCTGGCTCTCCAGATATAACCTGATATAGCGTGGATGTAATGGCATCGATAGATGTAACATCAGCCGAATAGTCTTTTTGTTGAGCTCTGGCTTCAATGTTGATGCAAAGCAGTATGAATAGAAATTTCATAACCTTCATAAATACGTTGGGTTTTTAGAAAGATAAGAAAACTACCTTGACGCTGGAAGAAGTTTTATATGGATTTCTTATGATGACTTGTTAAGATGAGTAATGCTTTTTTAAATTCATTACTTTTACGCCAATGACCAGCCCTAAATACTCCATCATTATCCCCGTTTATAACAGACCCGAGGAGGTGGAAGAATTGTTAGAGAGTTTAACAAACCAAGCATTTACCAATTTCGAAGTTATTCTGGTGGAGGATGGTTCAAGTATCACTTGTGAAAAAGTTTTTGAAAAGTATACACGACAATTGTCGTTGCGTTATTTTTTCAAACAAAATACCGGACCTGGTCCAAGTAGAAATTTTGGATTTGAAAAAGCGCTTGGTGATTACTTTGTGATATTTGATTCGGATTGCATTATTCCTCCAAAATACTTTGAAGAGACAGAAATATTTTTGAGTCAAACTCCATTGGATGCCTGGGGCGGCCCTGATAAAGCGCATGAAGATTTTACTTTTGTGCAACGAGCCATGGGTTATACGATGTCTTCTGTCTTGACAACTGGTGGAATAAGAGGTGGAAAATCAAAAGGATTTCAACCGCGAAGTTTTAACATGGGCTTCCGCAAAGAAGTGTTTCAAAAAACAGGAGGCTTTAAGTTTGACCGATACGCAGAAGACATCGAGTTTAGTATCCGCATGAGAAAAGCTGGTTACAGAGTTGGTCTAATCCCAGAGGCCTATGTGTATCACAAACGCAGAACGGACTTTCAACAATTTTATAGGCAGGTTTATAATTTTGGCAGGGGCAGGGTTTTAGTTGGTCGTGCACATCCAGGTGAGGTCAAGCTTACGCATTGGTTCCCCGCCTTTTTTTTGATAGGATTACTTTTGTTGCCAATAATATTTTTATTCAATTCCTCGTTGGCATGGGTTGGCTTTGGAGGGTACATCTTTTACTTGTTGCTAATTGAAGTTGATTGTTTTTTATATACAAAATCATTCTATGTAGGTCTTCTCAGCGTGCCAGCAGCCTTCATTCAACTTGTTGGTTATGGCTATGGTTTCCTGAGGGAATTATTCAAGGCAAGGTAAGTTGTTAACTTCCTACTTTGGAAAAATCAACTTTTTCAGCACTCTCCTCTAAACCAAACTATGTCTATGCGTGGCTTTGCATATGCTCTGGTTATTCTGCTTGGATTTTCAACTTATTCTTTTGCTGACTCTGCACCTAAGGGCGATTACTAACGGAATGGATATTATATCGTGGTAGGTGCTTATCCTTGGGGTCGTAAGAAGTTTGCCAAGAAGAATGTAAGGGTTGAGGTAGAAATTTTGGCGAGTATGAGATCTTTTATTTAGGTTTTAATGAGTTGGCGCGGGGAGCGACATGTCAAACACGTAGCTTGTCCCATCGAGTTTTTTTTTGAAAGTCTTCTTAATTAAATCCTGAATATCTTAACAAATCAATAATAAATCCATAACAATTTGGTTATCTCAAAACCTTTTCCGAAAATTAGATAGCCTAATTGATTTACCATGAAACGAATCGTAAAAAGCTTCACTCTCATTATTAATTATAAAACATTTATTGTGACAGCCTTGGCCGTCTTTTCAACTTATTTGTGTTTTGAACTTGGCCTCACCGCAAAGTTTCCGGATATGCTTGTTGGTGTAGCCATTGTTTTTCCAGTTGTTTTTTCAATAGGATCAGCTTACACCAGGCGCGAGACTGCTCTCCAACGATACTCTGATTTTAAAAGTCACGCTGTTGCACTTTATTATGCTACCCGGGACTGGACAGCTAATAAGGAAAATGATCTTCCGCAGCGCTCAAAAAGAATAGTGGGTGAGATAATGCTTCAAATGAAGGAGATGTTCAAGACCTCACGATCTCCTTCCTGGATTGAGAATGAAAAAATTATGTACAATAAATTTTCGCTTCTATCAGCGTTAACAATGGAAATGAGGAATTTTGGTGTACAGAGCGGAGAGGTATCGCGTGTGAGCCAATATGTGAGCAAAATGATTATCGCCTTTGATAATATGAAAGTTATTCATCACTACCGAACCCCCATTACACTTCGGGCATATAGTAAAGTGTTCATCTACATATTTCCAATTATCTATGGTCCTTACTTTGCCTCTACGTTTCACGATTTCTCTTCTTCCTTAGAATATGTTATGCCAGTTCTTTATAGCTTCATTCTGGTAAGTCTGGATAATATTCAAGACCATCTTGAAAATCCATTTGATGAAGTAGGCGAAGATGATATTGTTATTGAAGTAGAGGAAACAACGGCCTTAATGTTATGATCATTGACCAATAGCAGAGAGTAGCTTCTCAACAAATCCATTCAAAGATTTGTTGTCTATCCATCTTACTACAGCAACAAGATCATGTTCAGGATCGACATAGATCATATTCGTTCCAGCACCAATGTGAGTGAATGCGCTTGCCGGAGCATCAGGTAAGTATTTCTTATCTGTGTTGAGAAACCAATTCATGAAGCCATAGGTTGGCTCTGCCGCTGTTGGTGTCAGCGCCCAATCCACCCATTGATTTGAAATCAACTGTTGCTCCTTCCATTTGCCATGTCTCAATGTTAAATACCCAAAACGCGCCATATCATACGCATTGATGATCATACCACCACCCCAATGTCCACCACCACTAACGGATTGTATAATCGCTCCATCAAGTATCACAAAAGAATTTTCATAACCGTACCAACGCCATGTGATAGAAGCATCAATTGGATCCATGATATTTTCCTTTAACACTTGTGGCAGCGACCGTCTCCAGACATTGAGTGTGGCAAGGGCAAGCGCATTCACGCGCACATCGTTGTATTCATAAACAGAGCCCGGTTTATTTCTAGGTCGTGTTAACCATTCTGCTGGTTTATCACTTGGTCGGTCGGCCCAATCGGGCTTTCCCCAAAGTGTTCCTTCCCAATCGCTGGTCTGGCGTAGCATGTCGTTCCAGGTAATGGTTTTATTATGAGGGGTTTCAAAAAGTGAGAGTAATTGGTTCTTGCCAAACTGATCTGCTTTGTTTTGGATTTGAATAGGAGAATATATCAGGATAGGAGGGACGTATTGACGAACCGTGTCATGAATGCTTTTGATAAGTCCTTTGTCGTAAGCTAATCCAACAACTGTCGATAAAAAACTTTTTGTAACGCTATTTACAATATCTACTCTGGATGGGTCCCCCCATTCTGAAATTATGTAACCATTTTTGACAATGATCCCGGTTGCTTCTCCTCGGTCTTTCAAGGGACCAATTGCGTCACCAAAAGGTTCGCGACCAAATGTTTGATAGTGGTTTTG
>JAYVBN010000121.1:0-3175 GCA_043750455.1 Bacteroidia bacterium
CGCTGACGATCCATCGCAAACCAAACGCTTCGAAAAATATTACGACAACGATGGTGACCCCGTAACGATCTTACGGGAAAAGGACGGTCAGCTGATCGTGAACATCCGCTACCTCGGCAACTTCAACCTCTATCCAATAACCAACAGTACATTCTTCGTTGAAGGAAAAGAGGAAACGATATACTTTAAATACAATAATGCAGGAGAGCCAATAAAAGCCGTATTCCCATGATCAAAAATTAAATCACCATCCTGGGTATCCTACACAGCATCGCCACACATTGTGCAGGCCGCTCTTCCCTCCCACTTCCAAAGCCTGCCCAAATGTTTCATGCCGCGGTTCGCGGTAGAGTGTCGCTGCCCCAGCCCGTTGATGAATGATGAAGATTGAGTTATTGAAAGCCCACACTAAAAAACTTTCTATGAAGATTTCGGTAAGCCCGGATGCCAAAGCTACTTAACATAACGCATAAACATTATGCAACATATTTGAAATGAACCCAGCTAATTTCCCTCTTCAGACATTTCCGTTCGACTCCTACGGAGTCGCATGTTTATAGGACGATTTTCACTATAAACATGCGACCCCATCGGGGTCGAACTTTTGAAGTTATGCTGCAAGATTTAATTATTACCACACTAATTATTCCAAATCGCCCAGGATTTTTCGGCCTGTATGTGTAGCATCTCCAGACCGTTTTTGATTGTCGCGTTTCGCATCTCCGCCTTTTGAAGGAACATCGTTCGGGCAGGATTATAAATCAAATCATAGACATAATGTTGTGGAGTGATCAATTCAAAATCAAGTGGTGGCATTGCATTGTTATTGGGCGACATACCCAGCGGAGTGGTATTGATAATAAGATTTGATTCGGAAATAAGCGCTCCATTTTTCTTCAGATCTTCGTAGGTAACAATCCCATTTCCTTTTGTTCTGGAGACCACTTGAAATGGCAGGTTCATTTTTTTAAGAGCTTCCTGAACGGCTTTGGATGAACCACCTGTTCCTAATATCAACGCTTTGGAGCCTGCTTCATTCGGAAACCACTTCTCCACACTTTCTAAAAATGCATCGCTGTCTGTATTGAAACCCCTTAATTTTCCGTCTTTGATTTTGATGACATTGACCGCACCAATCCTCTTCGCAGTTGCGTCAACATCGCTTAAGAGTTGAATCACTTGCTCTTTATAAGGAATGGTCACATTTAAACCACACAACTCCGGATTATCGCCTAATAGTTTTTTGAGGTCTTTGATTTCCTTTAACTCGTAGAGATCGTAATGATAGTCTCGGAGACCTTCTCTAAAAAACTTCTCATCAAAAAATGATTTTGAAAACGAATGGCTGACCGTCATCCCTATAAGTCCAAATTTCTTTTCCATACTTTAATTTTTTGATTTTAGAACAGCGGCAATTTTTTCAATTGCTACCACTAAAAAGATACCCAAGGCTACAAACAACACAGCAAGAAAAAGCTGCGGGTCTTGTCCCGTTTTTTCAACATACTGCCAAGGTAAAATACTTTGATCCAATGCTGGCACCTGAAGACCCTCGCTGTTGATTCTGAAGGCAGTGATTTCTTTCCACGGCCACACCTTGTTGAGCGAGCCAATCATGAAGCCAGCCAGTAAAGCTAACGTAGGAAAACGGTAATGAGTTAAAATCCAGCTTAAAAATCTTGAAAAGCCTAATAGGCCAAGAAAACAGCCAACTACAAATACAATAATGACCGGAATATCAAAACTAATAAGCGCTTTGATCATATATTCATACTTACCAATTAGTAAAAGAATAAACGCTCCCGAGATGCCAGGCAAGATCATAGCGCAGATGGCCAATGCACCACAGAAGAAAATAAAAGGAAGATTGGTTGGTGTTTCGGTTGGTGAGAGAATGGTAATCAGGTAAGCGATTACAATTCCAACAATGCCTGATATCACGGTGGCAACATCCCATTTTTTTATATCGCGCATGATAAGTGGAGCGGATACCAGAATGAGGCCGAAGAAAAACGACCATACTGGAATTGGATGATGCTCTAAAAGATAGGTCATAAGGCTTGCCAGCGAAAGCAAACTTGTAACAATGCCTGCCAGCACGGATATTAAGAAATTACCATTAATACTTTTCCAAAAAGATTTAATTTGAAAACGCGCTAATAGTTTAAAGGCATCTGCATCGATGGATTTTATGGAGCCAATTAGTTCCTCATAAATGCCAGATATGAAAGCAATGGTGCCACCGGAAACTCCGGGGATTACATCGGCTACTCCCATACTTATACCTTTGGCATATAGGAGTAAATAGTCTTTAGTAGTTCTCAAAGGAAATTAATCAAGTTGAAAGGGAGGAGTGCTTTTATCTTTTTTTCGCTCAAGCCCTAAGAAGTGTAGAAAAGTATCGCCACGCAGACCAAGGCGAATTGTTTCAAGCGGAATGATTTCATTTGGAGCAATGTTCCCTAGGTTAACATTCGCACCAAGTAATTTTATAAACCAAACTTGCTGGGCTTTTTGCGGAGCTTCCCAAATTATTTTTTCAAATGGTATTTTAGTAAGAATCTCTTGAACCAACCCTGAGCGAACTTCCCCTGTAGATCTGAATAAACCTACGTTGCCACCTTCTCTTGCTTCGCCAATAACTTTCCAGGCACCAGCGTCCAATTCTTTTTGCATGAGGTCAATCCATTGATAAGGGGGAATGATCTTGTCTGCATCTTTTGATCCCACTTCAGAAAGTACAGTGACTTGTTCAGACAACTTCGCGATATAGTCTAGTTTTTTATCATGGTCTAAGTCTATAGATCCATCAGAGACTTCAGCGAATGACATTCCATATTTATCTAAAATTTTTCGGTAGTCATCAAATTGATCGCGAATAATAAAAGCTTCAAATAGTGTGCCTCCGAAATAGGTTGGAAGTCCGGCATCCTTGTAGACCTTAAGCTTCTCTTTTAAATGTGGTGTAACATATGAAGTGCCCCAACCAAGTTTTACAATGTCAACATGGTCGGCCGCAATACTTACGAAGTCTTCGGTTTCGCGAACGCTAAGGCCTTTATCCATGGCCATAGTAAAACCCATTTGCCTGGGCTTGGTTGTTCGCTCAGGCAGATTCTTTAAATTGTAATTCATTAGCTGTTTTCTTTTCTAAATTGATCGATAATCTTGTAAA
>JAYVBN010000122.1:0-4575 GCA_043750455.1 Bacteroidia bacterium
AGTATACTTGCAGGTTCTTAAATCACGCCATGCAAACACCCATCACGATCACCTTTGTTATTATTGGCATAACAACTCTTGTTAGTTGGTATACACTTAGTAAGCCCAATATTTTAAACCGTATGATGATGAATCCCTACCGGATTCAAAATCAAAACGAATATTATCGCTTCATCACTTCCGGACTTATTCACGCCAACTTTTCGCACTTACTATGGAACATGTTTTCGCTTTATTTCTTTGGCAACATAGTGGAGCAATACTTTGCTTTCATTTTTGGAAGTGCTGGCTCTTATACCTTCATCGCTTTTTATATGTTGGCAATTATTGTTTCGGATTTACCCACGTATTTTAAGAACCGAAATCATCCCGGCTACAATTCTTTGGGAGCCTCAGGAGGTGTAGCAGCCATTATTTTTGCTTCTGTTCTTTTTCAGCCAGTGCAGAATATCTGTTTTTACATTGTGATTTGCATGCCAGGGTTTATTCTCGCGATTGTATACATCATGTGGTCGTACTACAATGGGAAGAAATCAAATGACAACATCAATCACGATGCGCACTTGTATGGTGCTTTGTTTGGAATTCTGTTTTGCGCGGTCTTGTATCCTGCTTCTATTCCCAGTTTCCTGGAGCAAATTGCGCAGTGGAGAATGTTTTAATTAGATTGAAGTCGATGTTTGCAACTGCTACAAACCTCGTTTGATAAGAAAGGTATTCAATTCTGCGAGGTGATCTGTATTGATAAAATCAACACCAGCATCCAGTAAAGCTGCCCACGCTAGTTCATTATCTGGAATGGCCCACAGGCGTAATTTCTTTCCTTCTGCATGAACTCGCTGGGCAAGTTCTTTTATTCGTTGAAGATCTTTTGAGGTTGGTTTCGTTTTCCCATTCCAACTCGACCAGTTTTTATAATTATCGCTGATCACGGGCATTAACTCAGAATAAAATCCCTTCCCCACATCATTTGGGTGGCCGTCAACCGCTAATCCTGAATAGCCTTCCATTGCAATCAATGACACAGGACGATTACCCGATAAAAAGATTTGTACCGCACAGTTTTCTGAAGAAGTACAAAGTAATGCCGGATAATTTGCAGCGGCCTGCTTAATGGCATGATAAGTTGTTTTTGCTTCCGTTTTAATATCAATCATTAAGTAGAACATAGTTTTAGACCCTTTATAAACTCTTCCTGAGTTTACTTTCAATAAGCTATCTAGCGGAGCGAGGTAAAGCTTTTCAAGTGTAGAAGAATTTTTATCCGGACGATCATGCGACACCAGCAATTTCCCATTCTGAAGGTGAACATCGGCTTCTATCGAGATGAATCCATTCTGCAACGCATCCATCAACGGATGTACGTGCTCATAATCATTGTGCGCATGAGCGTTTATGTGTATTCCTTGATTTTGCGAAAAGCACAACAGAGATGAAAAGCAAAGTATCAAAGAAATGAATCGACTCATGGATTGGTCAATAAGAATAGCCAAGTACTGCCACAACATGACAAGCTGTTCCAGCCAACACAAATATGTGCCATATGAAATGACTGTAACGAATCCGCTCCATCACAAAAAAGAAAACGCCTGCCGAATACATAATGCCACCTGCCAACAACCAAAACAAACCCCATGCAGGCATGTTGAGCCAAAGTGGTTTAATAGCCAATACTGCCAGCCAACCCATCGCGAGATATAAAGCGGTTGAAAGTTTTCCGCTACTGGCACCAGCAGTTGATTTTAACACGACTCCTAAAATAGCAAGTGACCAAACAATTCCAAATAAAGTCCAGCCCCAAGGACCGTAGAGTATACCTAATGTGAATGGGGTATATGTGCCAGCGATTAAAAGAAAAATTGCTCCATGATCAAAAATTTTAAATACACGTTTGGTGCGACTTTGTGGAAACGCATGATAAAGTGTAGAGGCAAGATACAACACCATCATAGTGGCTCCGAAAACGCTTACACCAACAATGGCTGCAGCACCCGAAGGAATTGCGGTTATAATCAGTATGGGCGTAACTGCTAAGGCACCAAGAAACCCCACACCATGGCTTATGCTGTTGGCAATCTCTTCACCCAATGTTTGGTGACGTTCAACTTTTAATGGTTCACTCATGATCGCTTAGCTGGTTATTCAATCGACATTTTTTTACCGCGATGAGCAGAGATATTTTAAACCCAGATTATGCAATAGCCCCGACCTTCAGGTCGGGGGAAATAAAGTGAAAAATATTTGGCTTTAGCCAAAATTATATTCGGGCTAAAGCCCTTTTGGTTTGTTTTCATTTGTTCCACGACCTGAAGGTCGTGGCTATTTTTTCTAATGCATAATCTGGGTTAAAAGAAGAAATAAAAAAGAAAGACTAAGAGCAATAAGATGGCGATCCATTTTACAAGTGCGCTGTGCCCCGCAAACTCATGTGCGCAAATCGGACAAACTTTGCTTTTTGCATCGATATCCATCGCACAATTGGGACACTCCTTTTTCTTCATTTGTGGAGCTTACGTATTCAGCCACCTCATGAATTTACCCCACAAGGTTTTGGGAACAGGAGCTGAGGGGGTCAACTCTTCCACTTCCTCTTTTACCAATTTTATTGACTTGGTTGGGGCAACCACTTTCACTTTGCTAAGGTAATGCTGTGTGCGCTTCTCTTTTTCGTGCTTTAACTGTGTCCGTTTCTTTTTCTCTGCTTCAAGGGCATTCTGTTCGCGCTCCAATGCTATGGGATTTTTTCCTGGACGCGGACTGGAGCTTTCGTTTCTGTTGGTGTATGGTTTTCTGTTTTCTTGTCGAGGTTTCTTCTCTACTTCCGCAGGGATTGTTTGATCAACTTGCGGTTGATCATCTATTGGCTCCACTTCTTTCTTCTTGGGTTCTGGTAAGTCAATTTTGCCTAAAACTTTTAATCCCGAAAGCTCGACTTTAGGTGCTTTTATCACTTCTATCTTTTCGGGTAGGGATTCTTCAAAGGAAAAGGGAATATTTTCTATCACTGCCGACTGAGTAATTACTTCAACCTTTTCTTCGGGAATGGCAGTCTTTAATTCAGTCTCCTTTTCAATCACAAGTTCAGCGGCAATCTCTGCAGCCCGCGTGGGGGCAAATTTTTGCATGATTAAAGCTACATGATCATCCTCTAACCGCGTGTTTGATCCATCCTCAATCAGAATATTATGCTGGGTAAGAAAATCTACGATAACAGTGGGTCGTATGGTTAACTTTCTTGCTAATTGTGCGAGTCTCATTTTACGAATTGCCTATATTTTTATTGGGGAGCAAATATACCGTGCGATAGACGATTAAAAAAAATCGGAGAGCTATCAATTGACTCCTTCTGACACGTCTAACTCCAGCATCTTTATCGAATCAAGTTGCTGGGAGGCTTTGAGCATTTTCAGCTTTCGCTGATACAGCATCTGTAAAAAACTTTCGGGAGGCGAAGCAAGTGTATCGGCTCGCATGAGGGAATCTCGTTTGAAAATTATTTTTTCAATTCTTATCGATAAACTATCTGTTAACTCATACAAGTCGCAGTTGAGTCTTTCCTGTAGGGACTCCGTCAATGCAGGAAACGTAGCGCGTGATAAAGAACTGTACTTGGCGTCTTTGTTCACTTGCTGTAGAAAGTAAGCCGTAATGGGCAATGCTGTATTCGATCCTTGTCCAAGCTCTGTGCTTCGAAATCTTATTCGCGGATCATCCGCTCCTACCCACGTGCCAATGACAAGTTTCGGTGTCATCGCCATAAACCACCCATCGGCATTCGATTGAGTTGTTCCGGTTTTGCCAGCTACATCTGTGTATACTCCATACCGCCAACGCAGGCGCGAAGCCGTGCCTTCATGAACAACAGTGCGTAGCATGCTGGTTATAAGTTGTGAGGTCTCTTTCTTCATTACGCGTGTTTTATTGGAAACTGGTTTGAAATTGTCAAACACTTTGCCATTCAAATCTGTGATGGTGTTAAGAAAATAAGGAGTACTTGCTACACCCTCGTTGGCAATACAAGAGTACACGGCTGTCATTTCCATAAGAGAGATACTTGATGAGCCCAATGAGATGGAAGGAACAGCCGGCATATCGCTGGTAATACCCATATTTTTCGCCAAGGTAACAGTGTTGGATACGCCCGCCTTTTCAATGAGTTTCACAGCAATTGTATTGATGGAATAGGCCAGTGCACCTTTCATCGAATATTGTACTTCGTAATCATTTTGTGAATTGCGCGGTGTCCATTTCTCTCCTTCTTTATCAATGTAAGTTTGCCTTTCGGCCGAAAGAAAATCACACGGATTAGCGCCTCGTTCAATAGCCATAGCATACACAATTGGTTTGAAGATAGAGCCCACTTGTCTTTTAGTACTTGTCTTTACATGATCGAATTGAAAAAAATCATGATCAATTCCACCCACCCACGCTTTTATGCTTCCTGTAGACGGTTCAACTGCTAGAAACCCGGCATTCAAATATTGCAGATGATGGATGATAGAATCAATCGGACTGGTGATGGCTTCCCTATCCCCTTGCCACGTAAAGAGCGACATCGGTATTGGTTTTTGTAAC
>JAYVBN010000123.1:0-2331 GCA_043750455.1 Bacteroidia bacterium
CGCCAATATCGAGATAGCATTTAAGCTTTGTTATGCCTTCGGAATGTTGGTGGCCGGGCGTTTGATTGATTGGCTAGGCACAAAAATGGGTTATTTCTATGCAACCCTGACATGGAGTTTAGCAGCTATTGGTCATGCTTTTGTAACTAGCACATTTGGATTTATTGTAGCCCGCTCATTTCTAGGCCTGACAGAATCGGGGAATTTTCCATCTGCTATTAAAACAGTTGCAGAGTGGTTCCCCAAAAAAGAACGCGCATTAGCCACAGGTATTTTTAATTCGGGTACGAACATCGGTGCTATAATCGCTCCATTGTCAGTGCCATTTATTGTTGTGGCTTGGGGATGGAAGTGGGCGTTCATTATTACCAGTTCATTTGGTTTTATCTGGCTCATACTATGGTTGGTCATGTATGAAATTCCAGCTCGTCATAAGAAACTTTCACCTGCTGAATTGGAGTATATCAACAGTGATGTTGACGAACCAATAGCAAAAACAGATGGCAGTGAACCGAAAGTCTCATGGTTTAAGCTATTGGCCTTCAAGCAAACATGGGCGTTTGTTATTGGTAAATTTCTCACAGATCCCATCTGGTGGTTCTATCTTTTCTGGTTGCCCGATTTTTTAGAAAGCCAGTATGGATTAAAGGGAACAGCAGTAGCTCTTCCTGTAGCTGCGGTGTATATGATATCAACATTTGGTAGTGTTGGAGGTGGATGGTTGCCCATGGTATTTATTAAGAATGGCTGGCCTGTGTTTAAAGCACGCAAAACTTCTATGTTGATTTATGCATTCTGTGTGATTCCGATTGTCTTTGCTCAAATCATGGGATCGATAAGTATGTGGTATGCAGTGATTGTAATTGGTATTGCTACATCAGCTCACCAGGCATGGAGTGCTAATATCTTCACAACGGTGTCCGACATGTTTCCCAAGAAAACAGTGGGATCGGTAGTGGGTATTGGTGGAATGTTTGGCGGACTCGGTGGAATTTTTCTTTCCCTCTTTGTTCAGAAAAATATGTTTGTCTATTACCGAAGCATCGGGCAAATAGAGACTGCTTACTACATCATGTTTATTATTTGCGGATCGGCTTATCTCATAGCCTGGTCCATCATGCATTTCCTGGTGCCTAAGATGGAGAGGGTGAATGTTTAGATAAACTAACTAAAAAGAAGTTAATGAACTGCTATTGTTCTTTTATGGGAGAATTGTTTTGAGTATGAGTAGTATTTCCTTTTCAGAAATATTTTCCCTTTCTGATTTGTCATAGATAGTTAGTAAATAAACAACTTTACCGGTCACGTAGATGTGTGTTATAACCCTTGCCCCACCACTTTTCCCCTTTCCTTTTGAGGAGATTGCGAACCTTATCTTATAACAGCTATTGGCAAGTGGTGTGCCTTGAAAGGGGTCAAGTTTTAAGGATGAAATCAGGTCAGCGTATTCGCCCTTCAGGGAGGGATATTTTTTCAGTAGGTATTTCAGGTCTCGTTCAAATTTCAACGAGACTTCAATTTTAAAGCTCATTCAGGAGTTCTTCAGCAGATTTCAATTTGACCTTACCTTGTTTAGCTAGGTTTACCTGCTTTACAGCTTCCTCTAATTCGTTAAGAAACTCTTCTTTCCTTGTTTGTTTCTTCGCAACATGTTCAGTTTTTACAAATGGAAAGTTCTTAAGCAATTCCATAAAAAAAACTGCTTTTTCATCTTTGATGTCTAGAAGTACTTTCATGAAAATATATTGAGACTACAAAAATAAAGAATATGAGGATGTCAATCAACCTGATTTAAAATTTGACTTTCTATTTCTCTTAGAAAAAGAGAAGGGCAACATTTCGTTGCCCTTCCTTATTCTCTTTCTATTGATTGATCTCTACAAACTCCACCCAGTTCTATATTCTCTCTTCACAAATTGATTGGCTTCATCAAAGTTGGTGATCTTCATGTTCTTTGCGTCCCAAAGAAGTTTTTTACGTCCAGGATAACGTGCCCCTTGGACTCCTTTCATTGCATAGCTTCTTATAGCAAGGTTGCCCATCAACACTGCTTCTGTAAATGGCCCGGCATATTCAAAAGGAGAACTTAGTTCCATCTTACCATATCCCGCAAGGCAAGCATCTACCCATTGTGTATAGTGGCCATCCTGGGCACCTGGCACGCGTGCTAAAGTTTGTTTTGGAAACGTAACCTCTTTCATCCTTGCGGTAGGCAATAGCACTGGAGCTTTACTATAGTTGGCCATTATTTTTCCTTTTGTACCCTCAAAAATATAACCATTGCCTCCATCACCTAGCTCTTCATCAGGTAATAATTCATCTGGACGTTTT
>JAYVBN010000124.1:0-4491 GCA_043750455.1 Bacteroidia bacterium
ATAAAAAGCCACAAATTCTCCACCGCTTCGAATCATCGCATCAGTCTGCGAATAGATATGTCCATGGTTGAGGCCGATGACAGAAAATCTGATAGAGGCATTTCGCTTACTCTTTTTATCAACCTCAAAGTTGTTGTTCTCTATTTTAATAGGATTGCTATACAAGTCACTTGGTAATACAGTGGCGCCAAGGCCTGCTGCCATCGCGATGGATTGTTTAAGGAAGTTGCGTCTATTGGCTTTCATATATGGAGATTATTTAGTACGAGTATAAATTATTCGGGGCACAATTCAAATGAGAATATGCTAAGCAAGTAATAAGGATGCATCCGGCTTCTCTAAACAGAGTTTTAGCATGAAAATTACACTGCTACAACCGATGAAACTTTAAACTGGTCATTATAGGCTTCAATAGAGATCACAGTATATAGGCGTGAACCTTCCAAGGGCTAGCAATATTGAGTACCTGACCATCGAATCGAAGAACTACAGTAATTTGAGAAATAATTTATCGACAGGTATAGAGTAAACCGATAATAAATCACCATCTCTACTAATTTCCTTCTCGAAACTAAGCCCTAACTTTTCCAACAGCTTTATGGAGTTTACATTCTCCTTCACCGTGGTAGCAAGAATGCGTGTATGAATGGGATTTTTGACAACCTCCTTTAATATTGTTTTTGTTGCCTCAAAGGCAAATCCATTTTTAGCATACCTGGGAAGGAAGGCAAAACCAATATCGTAGTGCTCCAGGTAATCCCGTTTGATGAATGTTATTATGCCAATAGGACTCTGATCGTCTTGTAATCTGACCACCCAATAATTAGCGTTTGGATTATCGATTATCTTTTGAATATACTCGCCTGCATCCGCTAGTGTTCGGATATTCCGATCACCAATAAATCTGATCCACTCTGGTGTGTTTACTAATTTGAATAGAAAATCTTTGTCAGTAAGATTTAATTCATCTAGTATCAGTCGGTCTGTCCGGTAACTGCCTACTAATTTCAATAACGCTCTCATTGCCTTATCGGCATCTGCCTTTGCTACAAAAATGTGATCATGATAGTAACCAGCAATCACATTGGCACTGATGTTCTCCTTGGCTAACGCGTTTGAAAAAGCTGCCGTAAGGCCTACTGCCTCTAATGATGAATGAACGTTCAATGTAATCCAAGAAGCAATAAATTGGTAAGGAATTTTTTTTTGATCGGCAAGTTCTCTTGCGATGATTAACGTAACACCTTCTTTCTCTTTAAAAAGACCAATGATATCCTTTGTATCAAATTGAGATGGATCATTGGTGCTGTGGAAAATATACTCACCCGGATTTAGCTCGGGTGATAGGGTTTTTAAAATTTGAGAGAGGTTGGTTTCACCGGGCATAAGTATATCTTCAATTTTTTCTGAGAACAAGGGTTAAGTATAGGTTGATGGATCTAATGCTTTTCTACAACAAGGAGACAAAAGCAAATATTTTTATCAGATCTTCTTCCTTTTTAAAGTCGATTGATTCCTTCTTCAGGTAACCTTCAATTTGCTTTTTATGGACTGAGAATAACCGCGTGAAATTGTTTTCATTAGCCTTATAAATCCTTTCATTTTTATCAACAAAAAAATAGGTTGAATCTCTTTGATAGACTTTGTTCTCATTACGAACCATCCTTCCAAGACTTGGCGAATAAATTTGATTTTTCCCATCCCTTGAAATATTAATTGCTTTTGCGCCAGATCTATCAGTGAATTCCGTTTCAACTCTTGTTAACCTCCATTCCCTTTGAATAGCAAGTCTAACCGGCATTGCATTTAAAATGACTTCATAATAATGCTTGGAAAAGCCATTCAGGTAGGTAGTCTCCTTCATTTGGACATAACGGGCAATCTCGTCATCCAGAAAAAGAGTATCCCCTTTCTTGTCTATAAACTGAGGTAACCCAGAGAATAAATTAAAATTCAGCTTTAGAGCTTGAGACCTTTTTTCCGCTGGAGTAATTAAATAGCCCTCTTTAAAATCTTGAAAACGATATCTGTCATTTGGTTTAAAAACCTTTTGCGCATCCTGCAAAGGGCCAACTGACACCTCTCTTACTTGTTGAGAGAATAAATGAGTAGTAATGAAAATATTTGCAACAAGAATGAAAATCGTCTTCATGATAGGTGATCGTTTATTACTTTAATAAAAGTAAGGGTAACTCAAGATTATCTGGATCCTGACGCGTGTCCCAAACCCTTATGATTTGAATTGTGTCTTCCTGAGTTAAGTAAAACAGCTTGTAGCTTTTTATCACTTTAACTTTCACGTCTGGATAATCTGTTTTTGTTCCAATCTCAGGAAATTCTGAGATCAGTTTGGCTGCATCATTAAAAAGTCGTTCAAGCTTTTCGCTATATGAATTGGACTTGTTGTTCTCTACCCAGAATTGATAGATCTTAAAACGATCGAGGATCGATGTTTCTGTCCATTCTATTTCTTTCGCCATTCCTCTAGCATGCTTTCGGCTACTTCAGAAGAATAAACCCGACCTTCCTTTATATCTTTTAATCCCAGGTCAATGGCTTTTTTCTCAGCCTCTGTAAGAGTATAAACGGCCTCCATGTTCGACTCAAGATTCATCAGCTTATAAATCTCCTCCAATATAAATTCATCTTTAATGGAAGTCACTTTATTGATGATCTTCATTTTAAGTTCTGTAGCTGACATGGCTTGATAATTTATGTATTAAAGATCGTAGTAGTTTCAGTCTGAAACAAGAAATTTAAGCGAGATAACGACTAATTGGCCATCATGTTATAATTTGAATAATAACTGTTAAAAACGCACTTTGTATGGGGCATGACTTTAGACTCAATTTGTTTACATTTACACTATGAACAAGAAATTCCAATTCACAGCAGTAATTGAAAAGGAAGGAGAAGGCTATGTTTCCTTATGCCCCGAACTTGATATTGCCAGCCAAGGTGAGACTGTTGAAGAGGCAACTGCAAATCTGAAAGAAGCAGTTGAACTTTTTTTTGAACATGCATCCACAAAAGAGATCAGCCAACGGGTGCACGAAGAAGTTTTTGTAACCCGCCTTGAAGTGGCCATTGGGTAAGCTCAAAATTATATCTGGTAGAGGGCTCTGCAAAATTCTGACAGAAAATGGTTTTGTGCAAGTCAGGCAAAAAGGCAGCCACATCATCATGCAGCTTAAGACGACAGACTCCACGATAACGGTTCCTGTGCCAGATCATAAAGAAATCCGAATTGGAACTCTGCAATCAATTATCAGGCAGTCTGGGTTATCAAAATCCCTTTTTGAAAACTAGTGGCCGAAAGGTTCTGCGAGGAACGCTTACACAGCACCCTACGAGCCGCGCAAAATCTTTTCCATCTTCCTGCCCTTCGCCAACTCATCTACCAACTTATCCAAATATCGAACTTGCCGCGTCAAAGGGTCTTCGATTTCCTCGATGCGATACCCACAAATCATTCCTGTGATGAGTGGCGCATTGGGGTGTAGCGAAGCCTGTTGGAAGAATGTTTCAAACGTTACCTTTTCTTTAATAAGTTCCTGCAGCTTCTTGTTATTGAAGCCCGTTAACCACGTGATGACCTGATGCAATTCTTCTTTTGTTCTGCCTTTCTTCTCTACTTTAGCTACATACATCGGATAAACCGAGGCGAAGGTCATTTTTGCAATACGCTCGTTGTGTGTTTTGGAAGTGTTCATACACTTGTTTTACCGAAGGTAGCGCGCGTTTTGTCACTGTTGTGGCGCGTTTTCAAACTCGCTTTCTTTTCGGTCCTGACCTGGTGTCAAAAAAATTCAATACTATTATTTCCTTCTCCGTTACTCTATAGAAGAGTCGATTATGCTTAGTCAGTAAAAAACCTCTGATGTTTTTCTCAGAATTTTCTATTGTCCCCAATTCTGATTGGTCTGAAATCAATTCTATGATGTCGTACGTTTTCTTTACGAAATTTTGTGTCACGCTAAGTCCCCATTCTCTTTCTAAATGGTCAATTATTTTGTTGAATTTACTATTAGCTCTTTTAGTCCAGACTATTTTCTTAGCCATTTATCATGTTGCTTTTTAACCTCCTCATGGCTGATTAAATTAGTTGGGTCTAAACTCTCCTCATATGAAAGCAAAAGTTCATCTTTCTCCTCTGGACTTAGGCTGTCCCAAAGTTCACCTGTCTGATGGTTATTAAGTCGCTGAATTAATTTAAAGTATCCTTTTAAAACCTCTTCGTCCTCAATTTTCTCGATCAGGTTGTGGAAGTCATCTTTTGTTCTCATACTACAATTATTTAGGATGTCAATTTACCCATATTTCAACAAATCTGAAAATGCGTGAGACAAAATGCACAATTGATTTCATTCACCAAAGTTAGCGCGCGTTTGCGAGACTGTGTAAAAATCAAATTCCCTGATTACCAGTAAAAAATATTTTTGTGACTTCTTTCACAGGGTAACTTTAAGGGGAAACGGCTTATACAAATTC
>JAYVBN010000125.1:0-4759 GCA_043750455.1 Bacteroidia bacterium
CCCCAAAGGAATTCAACTAACTAACATTGCCAGATTGAACCGAGAGTATTTTGGAGCCATGCTCACCTCATACAAGGTGGAGGTGAAAGGAGGAGATTAGAGTATTTTACTTTTCTATAAATAAGAAACCCGGCTTTGATCGGGTTTTTCTATTTTTTTCCTTTATCTGCATAAGAGGCGATCTACCACCCACAAAGTTTAGTCAATGGATATTTACAAAGATTTAGATTCGGTCTTTCCATATTTCCGGATCTCTGGAAGTGCTTAATACGGCTGAAATGATTATGATATGCTTGTCATCATCAATGGAAAAATGAATCAAGTAAGGAAAAGTATCAAGTAAGATTGTTCGTGTATCATCGTATCGGATTGCTACTGCTTTTGGATTTTGTCGGATATATAAGACTGTCTTTTTAAGATGGGCTGTGAATCTCTTGCCTAATCCGGGCTGGTGTTCGTTATACCAACCGGCTGCCTCTTTAATGTCCTGTTTGGCTAAAGGCAGGATAACAGATTTGTACATCACAGACCCTTTTCAATATCCTCAATGGCAATATCAAAATCCAAAGCTTGATCCGGATTTTTTTTGTAAGTCTCCATTCTTTCTCTTACAATAGTTTTTTGCCATTCGGGTACTTCTAACTCTTCCAGATCAATACTTTTAAGTTTGGTTTTAAGATCGTTCCATTCCTGTATAGGAATAAATACCCCGGTGGTTTTACCATTGTCGTCCGTGATATATTGTAAGTTCATAAAGGCATCTTTTTGTTACTATTCGCTCTTACAAACCGAAACTCCAACGCGCCCTCCTGCAACATTTTTGGATACTGCGGTTCCAATATTTCCAGCGGCAAGTATGATGTCTCTTTCAACACCGGTATCGGATAAGTGGATTTTAACGCAAGCGTTGAGATTAATTAAGTCAGCATAAGTAATAGTTGTTTCATCGGCCAATTTATCTATACGGGTTTCACTTTTTCTGGTGCTGCCAACAACTGGACTTAAGAGGGCAGCAACATCAGCACCCTTAACTGACAGATCACCCAAATGGAGGTGTACAGGATATTTCCCTACTCCGTCAGTACCTGAAAGTTCAACTTGAATTGTGGTTGTTCCATCCGTCCTTTCCTTTAGTGTTAAAATTCCGCTCACCTCGTATGCAGAACCCTTTTGAAGGGCATAAGTTGTTTCATTTCCACTAAACTCAGAAACTTGCACATTTTCTTGGCAGGCAATAGCCAAAAAAAATATTCCCAGAATCCCCACAATATTTTTTATAGCCTGTTAATTATACATTAAAATTAAAAAAATAGTTGAACATAGTGTACTCGGTTTTTTTGCCAAAACCCTTAGTGGCCAAACTCTCATTAAAACATGAATAAGATTTCACCAGAATGTTGCATTTTTGGCACAGAAGTAGCTTTGGTAAAACGGACAATCAATTGAAATATTCTGTGAAGCACATACTTATTATGGCATTGCTCTTAACGGGGTGTAGTCCTTCTCTTACGAATACAGGCCTAAAAACAGACTTGCAGAATACCAAACCTGCCTGGCTTAGCGCCAAACCGGTGCAAGACAGTTATTATGTAGGAATTGGTCACAGCAATAAAGATGGCCTCAATAATTACATTCAATCCGCCAAGCAAAGCGCGCTGGAGGATATGATTTCTGAAATAAAAGTAAATATTTCTTCTACTTCGGTTCTAAGCCAGATCGATGCCAATAAAGAGTTTCAGGAAAAATATGAGCAAATTATCAATACAACTGCTGCTGATGAGATAGAAGAGTTTGAGCAAGTGGAAGCCTGGCAGGATGATAAGAACTATTGGGTATACTATCGCCTATCCAAACAGCGATATAAGGAAATAAAGGATGAGCAAAAAAGAAATGCCGTAACCCTGGCATTGGATTTTTTCACAAAGGCAAAACAATCGGAACGCGCTGGCGAAAATGTTCAGGCACTTGGATTTTACTTTCAGGGGTTCCGTTCCATTGAAAAGTACCTTGCTGAGCCAATTCGTTTGGAATTTGAGGGTAAAGAAATATTGCTTACGAATGAGATATATGCCAACATTCAGCAATTGCTTGATAAGATACAGCTTACGGCTGAGCCCGCAGAAATAATGGTCAACCGCAGAATAGCAGAGAGTGGACAAACCGTACTGGTCAAAGCATTTTATAAAGAAGGAAAAAAAGTAATTGCTGATTTGCCTTTACATGCTGCTTTTGAAAAAGGATCGGGAGATGTTTATCCAAACTATAAAACGGATGTTAGCGGCCATTCTAAAATGTTGATTACAAAAATCAGTTCACGCGATTTGGAGCAAACAGTGGCCGTAAAAGTAGACCTGTTGAGTTTCGCGGGAGAAAATCCTTCCGATATTTATAAGTTGGTTGCTCAAAAGGCTGTGGTGCCTAAAGCAAACATATTATTAAAAGTACAACGTCCATTAGTATATGTAACGGCAGTTGAAAAGAGTTTGGGAAACAACAGAAGCAATCTTCAAATCACCAATAAGCTAAAGAACTTTTTAACCAATTCGGGATTTGAGCTTACTGAAGCTAAGGAAAAAGCAGAGCTTTGGATGGACATCAACTCAGATTCTGAAAAAGGAGCCGTATCGGGCAGCATTTATATATCCTACGTAACATCGGTAATCAAAGTGGTCAGTTTAAAGGACAATAAAGAGATTTATGCCACCACCATTGACAGGGTAAAAGGATATAGCCTGGATTTTGAACGGGCAAGTCAGGAGGCCTATAACAAATCTTTAGAAACCTTGGAAAAGGAGAAAATGCCTGAGATTTTAAACTCTATCTTGCAATAGCATTTAAAATCGATGAAAAATCAAACTTTTGTGATCAAAATAAGACTTGCTACTGTTGGCCTTATAATTGCATTAGCTAAATTGCTTAACCAAATTTATCCCACGAATATGAAAAAGTTAATGAATGTATCGTTTGTAGTAATGATGGCTGCTGTTGTTCTAATCAGCAGCTGCAAAAGCAAAGAGAAAGCCCCAAGTGGCGAAAAGGAAGTAGTAGTTCCTTGCTCCGGTCCTGATTTTTTCACAACAGCAAAATTCTTCCGCGCCAATTCCCTTGGTGAAAGCCAGGATCAAGCAACCTCTAAGAAAAAGGCGTTGACCAATGCTCGTAACGAGCTTGCACAAGCCATCAACACCACTGTAAAGACTGTTACCGATAACTATGTTAATTCACGCGAAATGAATAACAAGGAAGAGGTAGAAGAGCGCTTCGAGAGCCTGAACCGGGAAATCGTAGATCAGACTCTTTCAGGTGTTAAGACCCTTTGCGAGAAATTGATGAAAACAGAGCAAGGTACTTACAAGACCTACGTTGCTATTGAACTTTCAGCAGATGAACTGGTAGCCAAATACAATGAGCGTCTTTCAACTGACGAGCGTCTTAAAATCGATTACGATTATGAGAAGTTCAAGGACACTTTTAACAAAGAGATGGACAAGATGGGTAAAAACTAGTTTGCTGTTTCTCACCGGATCCTGATCAGATTGCTATCTGGTCAGGATTTTTTATTTTTAGACATGGCTGGTTACTCAGGCACACCATTGTTGAAGAAATTAGGGATCAAACCTGATTTCAGAATCATTTTGCGAAATCAACCACCGCTCTATTTGGATTGGCTAAGTCCGCTTCCTGAAGGAGTTAAGGTGATAAAGAAGTCATCTAAAGATGATGTTGACTTTGTTCACCTTTTTGTTTTACAAAGGAAGGTTTTTGAAAAAGAGTTTATAGCTTTAAAAAAGACCATCAAGAAAGATGGCATGATGTGGATATCATGGCCAAAGAGAGCTTCAAAAGTACCAACAGACCTCAACGAGAATATTATTCGCGAGTTTGGCCTGGCCAATGGTCTTGTTGATGTAAAGGTGTGTGCGGTCGATGAAGTTTGGTCGGGCTTGAAATTCGTGTATCGTACCAAGGATCGTTAGTTCAGCAGGAAGGAATTTTTCTTAAAACAAAACTATGATTGTAACAAAGCAATATATCGCAAAACAGCTTTTGGCTTAGATGTCTCATCAATTAAGTCTTGCTCAATTAGTAAGCTGGTCGGAAAACGCCATTATGGAAGGTGGATTTGAACCTGGAAGTGAGAGTGAGATAAGAACTGTGTTGGGCAAGTTAGGTCTTGCCGATGTAAATAATTTTGGTTTACTGTGGGAGGATTGTGAACAGTTGATGGGACAATTAGGCTATAAAATGAAGATTGAAGCAGCATTGGTTGCTTAAGTCACTTTACACTTAAATGGTCATTCCGCTCTAATGTATAACCAGCGTCTGAATTTGCTCCAGCGATTTTCCTTTTGTCTCAGGCAAAACTTTCCACACGAAAATCAATTGTAAAACCATCATCACGCTGAACAATGTAAATGCGTAGGCACCACCTAATTCTGAAGACTCAGCAAGGATGGGGAAGGTCCAGGAAATAATCGCAGCCATCACCCAGTGTGTTGAACTTCCCAGTGCCTGTCCTTTAGCTCGAACGGTGTTAGGAAAAATTTCTGAAATAAAAACCCAGATAACAGCTCCCTGTGAAAATGCGAAAAAGGCAATAAATCCAATCAGATAGATCATCACGGAGTATCCTCCGAAATCCTGTGTATAGAAAGTCCTCGCAACGAGCCCTAGCGATGCGATCATTCCAAAGGAACCAATAATCAGAAGTTTTTTCCGGCCAAACTTATCGATTACGGAAATAGCCAACAACGTAAAA
>JAYVBN010000126.1:0-6156 GCA_043750455.1 Bacteroidia bacterium
GACAAATCCGGAATTTGATTCCGGATTTGTCAAATTCGCCTATTAAACGGGATGGTTTTTTATAACCTAAGTCATGAGGCCTAAGACTCTAAAGATCAATTGGCGTATTCGCTCAAGAACTTAATCCTCATCAACCTCAGGTTCTCTTCTGAGAAGTCGGAATCCTCACCTTTCATAGCATCAACGGCATCCTCAATACTATCAGTTTCCGAATTAAGGAAGTATTCATAAATCTGTTCTTGTTTGTCCTCGTCTAATACCGCATCGATGTAATAATCTAAATTAAGCCGTGTGCCGGAGTAACAGATGTTTTCAATTTCCGTCATCATTTCGCCAAACGAAATATTTTTGGATTCCGCAATCTCATCCAAATCTACTTTACGGTCAATCTGTTGGATGATAAATATCTTGATCTTTGATTTATTCACAGAAGATTTCACTACGATATCAGCGGCAGTTTCGATGTCATGCTCATCTACATACTGCTCAATGAGCTCGAGAAATTCCTTGCCGAATTTATTGACCTTGCCCATTCCCACACCATTCACCGAAGCACGTTCATCTTTAGTGGTAGGGTAGGTGGTGGCCATCTCTTCAAGAGAAGGATCCTGGAAAATAACGTATGGTGGAAGGTCTTTTGATTTCGCAATTTGTTTGCGAAGAGCCTTCAACATTTCAAATAACCGAACATCGTAAGATTTGGTATTGATAATCACACGTTCTGAGCCCTCTTCATCGCCAATTTCAGTGGTGAAGTCGTGATCTTTGGCTAACTCGATCGGGTGTGGCTTCACCATGAACTTCTTCCCTTTTTCTGACATTCTCAATACGCCAATATTATCAATGTCCTTTTCCAGGTATTGATAAATAAGAGTTTGACGGATGACTGACTTCCAATAGTCTTCACTCTCGGTGTCGCCCTTTCCATAAATAGCGAGGTCAAAATGGCCATAACTTTTTACGTACTCATCTTCTATTCCTCTGATTACGTTTACTAAATGAACAAGTCCAAACCTTTCTCTAGTTTGGTTTACGGCTGCCAGCACAATACCGACTGCCTCTGTTCCATCAAAACGCTCGCGTGGATGTACGCAATTGTCGCACATGCCGCAGTTACCATCCTTATATTCTTCACCGAAGTAGTGAAGCAACTGCATACGTCTGCACACTGGAGACTCAGCGTAGAACTCCATTTCTTGCAAGAGCATGCGTGCATTTTCGCGCTCCTGGACAGATTTATCCTTATTAAATTTTTCGAGTTTACTTAAGTCATTGTGGCTGTAAAACATCAAACAAATTCCTTCTAGTCCGTCACGTCCTGATCGGCCTGTTTCCTGATAATACCCTTCGAGCGATTTAGGAACATCATAATGTATGACAAAGCGAACATCGGGCTTGTCAATACCCATTCCAAATGCAATAGTAGCAACGATGATATCTACTTCTTCATTTAGAAAGTCGTCTTGAT
Source organism: Bacteroidia bacterium (assembly GCA_043750455.1). Classification (GTDB taxonomy): domain Bacteria; phylum Bacteroidota; class Bacteroidia; order Cytophagales; family Cyclobacteriaceae; genus ELB16-189. The sequence continues at coordinate 1,469 of JAYVBN010000126.1, forward strand.
TTTTAACACGAACATCAGGATCAAGACCAGCGTGGTAAGGTGCAGCATTGAAGCCATTCACATTTAGCAGCTGTGCAATCTCCTCTACCTTCTTTCGCGATAAGCAATAAATGACACCCGATTTGCCTTTGTGTTCTTTTACGAAGCGTATGAGTTGTTTTTTAGTTTCTTTCTTAGGCCTTACTTCATAGTATAAATTTCTGCGATTGAAAGAAGAGATAAATACATCCGCTTCCTCCATCTGTAAATTTTTCTGGATGTCAATCTGCACTTTAGGCGTTGCCGTAGCGGTTAGGGCTATCACAGGTAAATTGCCAAACTGAGCAATCATCGTCTTTATTTTCCTGTACTCTGGCCTGAAGTCGTGCCCCCACTCTGATATGCAGTGTGCTTCATCAATCGCCACAAAGGAAACATTTACTTTTTGCAGGAATGCAATATTTTCTTCTTTGTTTAGAGACTCAGGCGCCACATACAAGAGTTTAACATCACCAGTGATACACTCTTTTTTTAGTCGGGTGATTTCCCCTTTGCTCAAAGTAGAGTTTAAGAACCTTGCATTTATTCCATATGCATTGAGCTGATCCACCTGATTTTTCATCAACGCAATAAGCGGAGAGATTACAATGGCAAGGCCATCCTTGATCATAGCCGGTAGTTGGTAGCAAAGCGACTTGCCAGCTCCTGTGGGCATAATCACAAACGTATTGCGCCCGCTTAAAATATTTTTTATCACCGTTTCCTGGTTTCCCCGGAAGGTGGTATAGCCGAAAATCTCTTTGAGTTTTTCTTTTAATTGATCTTTCTCTTCAATCACCATCATTATCCTAATCCCTCCGTATATCCTGAATTGTTATATTTGCCCTCTTGCTAACCTAACGTTGAAAGGGAATTGAATATAGTAAAAAATATCAGAAACATTGCGCGGGGGGTACTATTAAATGAGTCGAAGGCTGTCGAAAACCTAACAAATTTCATCGATAACGATTTCGAAGCTTGTGTTCGGTATATTTTCCAGTCTAAAGGCAGGGTTGTAATTACGGGTGTGGGTAAAAGTGCCATTATTGCCAATAAAATTGTTGCCACATTAAATTCAACAGGCACGCCAGCTTTGTTTATGCACGCTGCTGATGCCATTCATGGCGATTTGGGTATGATTCAACCTGAGGATGTGGTGATTTGCATCTCAAAAAGCGGAAATACGCCAGAGATCAAAGTCCTTGTTCCGCTTCTAAAACGCAGAGGATCTAAACTTGTTGCTTTAGTAAGTAATGTAAATTCTTACCTGGCACAACAGGCCGACTTTGTACTGAATGCTACAATAAGTGAAGAAGCCTGTCCAAATAATCTCGCACCCACCACCAGCACTACGGTTCACCTGGCAATGGGCGATGCACTTGCGGTGTGCCTGCTGGAGCTTCGGAATTTTTCAAGTCAGGATTTCGCTCAATTTCATCCAGGCGGATCTTTGGGCAAACAGCTTTATTTGAAAGTGGAAGATATTTTTGTCCAACATGAGTTGCCGATGGTTAAACCTGAAGCCTCACTTAAAGATGTGATCATTGAAATCTCCTCTAAAAGATTGGGGGCAACTGCGGTAATTGATGATCAGAAAAAACTTTTAGGAATAGTAACGGATGGTGATTTGAGAAGGATGCTTCAAAAAGAAACGAATCTTGCCAACCTCACTGCTTCAGATATCATGACCAAAACTCCTAAAACAATTAATAGGGACGAGTATGCTGTGCTGGCATTGCAGATCATGCAACAAAATAATATTACCCAACTGGTGGTGAAAGACGGAGAAAAAGTAGCCGGCTTCGTACACCTTCATGATTTATTAAAAGAAGGGATCGTTTGATTCCATAAAAATATAGACTGATGAATAAAAATCTTTACGTGGTGTTGATGGCAGGAGGAGTGGGCGTTCGCTTTTGGCCTTTTAGCCGTAATGCAAAGCCAAAGCAATATTTGGATGTATTAGGCCTTGGCCGAACACTTTTACAATCTACCTACGACCGATTCCTTCCTCTTTGTCCAAAGGAAAATATATACGTGGTCACCAATGAAGAGCATCGGGCTATTACAGCCCAACAGTTGCCAGAGCTAAGCATCGATCAGATTTTGGCCGAGCCTATGAGGAGGAATACGGCTCCGTGTATTGCTTACGCCTGTCACAAAATAGCCTTGAAAAACCCACATGCAATTGTGGTGGTGACTCCATCGGATCATATCATTTTAAATGAAGCAGATTTTCAGGAGACCATTAGAAAATCTGTAGAATACGCTAAGGGTCAGGATAAGCTCATCACGTTAGGAATTAAACCATCGCGACCCGAAACTGGCTATGGATACATTCAATATCTGGAAGGGAAAAATCATCTAAAAAAAGTAAAAACATTTACAGAGAAGCCTGAACTTGCTCTCGCCAAAAAATTCTTAGAAAGTGGTGAGTTTGTGTGGAATGCAGGAATTTTTATTTGGGGTGTGCAGGCAATATTAAAGTCCATAACAGAGCATCTGCCAGAGATGGCAGAAATATTTGATGAGGCAATTCCCAGTTTCAATACAAATAACGAGTCAGCGGCAATTCAGATCGCTTATGCCCAGTGCAAAAATATTTCTATTGATTATGGCATCATGGAGAAAGCGGACAATGTGTATGTCTGGTTGGGCAACTTTAACTGGTCTGATCTTGGATCTTGGGCTTCCTTGCATGACAACTCCAAGCGCGATGAAAATAACAACGCCATAGATGCGAATGTGATGACCTATGATACTCGCAATTCTGTTATCAAAGGACCAAAGGATAAGTTAATAGTGGTTCAAGGATTGAACGGCTACCTGGTTGGAGCATTTGATAATGTGGTCATTGTTTGTGAAAAAGATAAGGAAGAACTTTTCAGAAGGTTTGTTAATGACCTGAAAGCGAAATCAAGCGGCACCGACTATTTATAATTTTTCTGCCTAAGCACTTCATAAATAGCGATACCTGTAGCGACAGAAACATTCAACGATTCAATCTTTCCACGCATTGGAATTTTTACAACGTGATCAGCTTCTTTAAGAAGCTGAGAAGAGATGCCGTCTTCTTCGCTGCCAACAATTAGAGCCACTGGTGCTTTGAAATCCAATTCGTATAGAGTCTTATCTGCTTTTTCAGTGCAGGCAATCACTTGTATGCCACTTTCTTTTAAATATTGAATCGTCTTTTTCATATTGCTGGTTCTGCACACCGGCAAATAACTTAATGCGCCAGCAGATGTTTTCATGGCATCACCTGTAATGGGTGCATTCCCTGAGTCACCGATTATTATTCCATCTAGTCCGGCACATTCGACAGTGCGGGCAATTGCCCCGAAGTTGCGCACGTCTGTTATGCGGTCCAATATTAAGAAGAAAGGCTCGCGGCCCTCACTGTAGATTTTATCAATAATATTTTCTAGCGTGGCAAACTGCACCGCAGATAGCATACAAATAACACCTTGATGATTTTTTGTGGAAAGGCTATTCAGCTTAGGAAGCGGAACAAAGGTGAACGGAACACCTCGACTCTTTGCAAGGGTGATCAGTTCTTTGGCAAGATCATTATTAAGACCAGCTTGTATAAAAACCTTTTCAATATCCCGTCCGGCTTTGATGGCTTCTATCACAGCCCGAGTACCGAACATCATTTCTTTTTGCTCCATTGCCGCAAGGTAGGAAGATTGGAAGATTTAAAAATTAACGCTTATCCAATTTTTTAGTTTACCAATCTTCTAATGTTTTTAAAACCGGCTTTTGCGCCATAGATCTATTGTGCTGAACCAGGTTTCTGTAAAGCGCTTTTCACGAACTAGCACATAATAGTCAGGATCATAAACACTACCCGTTTTTACAAACGAGAAACTTTGTTTAGAGCCCTCATAATTCCAAGTCTCATTTTGAGCTGTTTTTATTACTTCACTTGGTGCACCGTAAATAAGATAGATCATTCCACGGTCGGTTTTCCAGCCTTCTTTGTAAGAACTGAAATAGAGATTAGCTAATTCTACTTTACGAAAATAACTACGTATAAAATTCTTTGCCCGTTCTTTATCCTTCGTAATATCCAAAATCACTTTGTCAAATTTGGCTTTGTCGCCATTTGCTTTTTTAAGTTCATCAAACTCATCTTTCACGCACACATATATCAATGGATTTACGAGGTCATCTACACGGGTATATTTTGGATACGCCTCATGTGTGGATCGGAAAGCAATTCCTTCTGCGGCAGTTGTGTCCTCTTGAAGGAGATAAAGCCCTGGAGATGCAAATTTTATTTTCTTTTCATTTTCTATTGTGAAGGTAGAGTCGTGAAACAGAAAACGGTCAACGGACGATTCACTTTCTACAAAAGGTGGCGAAGCTGGTTTAAAAATATTTTTGTAAAAAGAGACTCTTAAAGGTTTTCCTGATCCGCTTCCGTGAACAGTATATTCGCTTGTTACTGAAACGAATGGTTTATTTAAAACTCCACTCACCCCAGTCAAGTAGGCATTAACCGGATAATTCGCCTCAATTGTTTTAATGTAAATCCAGTTTTTTGGTGAAGCTATATTGCTAACTTTTGCTACCAGCAGCCAAGGCTTTTCGGGTATGGGGAACGAAAGCACACCTGTTTTTTTTCCATCGGTGGTAACGGGTGACTGTATCTCCACTGGGGTGAT
>JAYVBN010000127.1:0-2420 GCA_043750455.1 Bacteroidia bacterium
ACCGATTTTTTTGTTGCTTCTAAATCTTTCTTCAATCTCTTTTCCTCTTTTACCAGAGATTGAACTACCGTCTTTTGTTTTTTCTTTAGATTACTAAGGTTATCATTTTCTGTAACCTCATCAGTAAGCAAAGTATTTTTTTGATTTTTGATCGCTTCTGTTTGTTTCACCTGGCTGCTCAAAAGTTTTTGAACACGACCAATTACCTCGGCTTGTTCTTGTCTCACATCTCCATATTGCTCCATGTATTTTAAGCGCATCATCATTTGGTCAAAGGATTCTGCTGAGAAAAGAAATGTAAGCTTGGTGATCTTGCCGCTGGCCTTTTGAGCAGAGAACAACATGGCAACGTATTCTTCTTTTAATTTGGCAAGGTCATTTTCAAGGGCAGAAATGATATCATTATTTTCTGCGATATCTTCTTCCAGAAGGGCGATCTCACTTTTAATGGAGGTGATGAGATTTTCCTGATCGCGGATGCGTTGATTAAGAGCTGTCAGTTCACCTAAAGAATTCTTTTTCTGCTTGGCGGTTTCGGTAAGAATTTTTTCTGTTTGCTTTATTTTCTCTACGTTCTTCTGTTTTTCTTTTTGAAGTTGATTCTTGTTTCGCTGGCCGAAACTTCCAATAGATATAAAAATGGAGAGGAGGATACATCCAAAAAATAGGCGCTTATCTGCGTTCATACTTCCGCGGAATATTGAAGGGGAACCTTAATTCACGGTCGCCAACTTCAGCTTTGGTATATTCAAAGGTAATGGTATTATTTAAGATGCCTGCCGCGGTTTTGTAAAACAAACTGATCACACCGTTATACGGAAATATTTTTGGACCTACTTGCTGAAAATTGCTGTAATTAATAGTGAGGGAGTTGTTCGAATTGGATTCAGTCATCTCCACCTTCTCAACTTTTGTACTTGCTGAATTGATGTAACTTTTGATAGAGACAGGTCCTCTGGATTGTTGTAAAATATTAAAACTAGGATCTTCAGTAACAATATCCTCAGGCAGGCGAGGGGCAACTGGGTTTCCCAGGAAAGCAGCCTGAATTATATTATAATCAATTGTAAACTTAAAGCGATCTGACAATTCAGTATATGTAAATACATAATATTCCTTGTCCACTGTGCTCACAATAACAATAGAATCTTTATTGATCAGTGCCTTGCCACCTTGAACGCCCACTACTGAAAACGTCATCCAGATAATGCTGTCTTTGCGGACACGTATTGTCGATTTCACTTCTCGCTCTTTCTTGTTGTCTCTGAAATTAACGCGTGCTTTTCCATGAAAGTATTCGAAATCGATTTCTTCTATATTTATTTTGGGAGGTTCAATAGTTAAAAGTGGTACCGCTTTTTTGGTACAGGCCTGAAATACAAAGCTGGCCAGGATCAGATAAAGTAAAGCCTTTTGTTGCATGTGAATCTAGCGCTTAGGTTGAGAGTCAAAGTTAGTTTAACTCTTAGGTTTTGGCCAAAAATAAGGAATACCAAGCTATGAGCGAATTAATCAGGGATAATTGTAAGGCATGAGCCCTTGATTTTTAAGCGTGATTTTGTGGGCGGTATAGATCGTGAGTTGAAGGTTAGTACAATCTTTTATTGGCAATTTTCTTATCGATCAGTTCATTTCCATGATCCATCGATTTGGCTTTTTGCCATTGTTTCACGGCATCATCGATATCTCCCAGCTGAAACAGAATATCTCCATAGTGTTCGTAATGGGTGGCACTTACCCCTCCAACCTCAAGGGCCTTCTCCATATATTTTCGAGCTTCTTTATATTTTTCACGCATGAATAAGACCCAGGCATGTGTATCCAAATAAGCAGTATTTTTTGGATTATTCTTAACCAACTGTGTTGACATCTTTTCTGCTTTTTCAAGGTGTTCTTTGCGCAATGCCAGGTAGTAACTATAATTGTTTAATACGAAATCATTGTTCGGGTTAAAGGCAAGGGATTCATCGTATGCTGAGTTAGATTTTTCATATTCTTTCAGGCCATTGTAGGCATCGCCCAGCAAGCTGTTTATTTCACTTACCAACCCCGGATTGGCGGTTGAAAGCTTTTTGGCTTGTTCCAATGACGAAGTTGCTTCGCGATAATGCTTTTTTCGCATATGTCCATAGCCATTGAAGTAGTGTAGCATGGATTGATTTGGAAACAATTCAAGACCCTGTTCGGAATGAAAAATAAGACTATCAAATTGATTCAGTTGCGACTCCAGGAAAAGCAAATTTTGCCAGGCTTCGAAACTCGTTGAACCTAATTGGATGGCTTTCAAATATTCATCCAGTGCCTCCTGATTCTTATCAAGGATCAAATACAAATCGCCACCTATGATGTGTACGTTTGGTTCGTTTGGATGGGCGGCATTGAGTTTTACAAAAAGCTCCTTAGCAAATACTCTCGTATCA
>JAYVBN010000128.1:0-11069 GCA_043750455.1 Bacteroidia bacterium
GAATCTTTTATTCAAACCGATGCCGCGGTTAACCCTGGCAACAGCGGTGGTGCTCTTGTGAACTTAAAAGGAGAACTGATTGGAATTAATTCTGCGATTGCCACCTCCACCGGAAGCTATGCTGGCTATTCATTTGCAATCCCTGTAAGTCTGGTGAAAAAGATCATGGATGATCTGTTAGAGTTCGGACAAGTACAACGCGGATTGCTAGGTGTGCAAATTGAAGATGTTACCGCACAACTTGCAGAGGATCAAAACCTCGATCAGATGCAGGGCGTTTTTGTAAGGCGCGTAAACGAAGGAAGTGGTGCCGATGATGTAGGGATGGAAGAAGGTGACGTAATTACCAAAATTGATGAGCATCCGGTTGCTTCTGTTTCCGAATTGCAGGAATGGGTTGCTCGAAACAGGCCGGGTAATAGTATTAATGTTACGTATCGCAGAAACGGAAAAGACAAACAGGCAAAAGCTGTTTTGAAAAACTACCAGAGCTCCGTTGAACTGCAAAAGAAAGAAGTAGCATTTGAATTAGGTGGAGGACAGTTTGAAAATATGGCTTATCGCGACCTCGTAAAAATGAATTTGGATGGAGGCGTTTTACTCACATCCCTGAAAGAAGGAAGTTGGAAGAAAGCCGGAATGAAAGAATCATTCATCATTACCTTTATTGATAAAGTGCCAGTTGATAACGTTGAGGATCTCAACAGAATTCTTGAAATTAAAAGTGGGGGAATATTGATAGAGGGTGTTTATAAAACCGGAGACAAGGGAACGTATGGTGTTGAGTGGTAGCTCAATGATTTAGAAGAGTCCGATAACAAAATATTATTTCTTTGAATAAGGCTTTTGCCCAACCCAATTACCCGGAGGATTATAATTACAAACCCAAATTTCCTGATTTCCGCATCTGGCCATTGCACATCCTACTTCAAGTGTAGTACTCCAGACCACTTGTGTATAGTGTCCACATACTTTACCCTTATTACATTCCAGTTTTTTCGTGTTGAAGTCTGCCAGTTCAGAAGCCCATGAATCCACTACGGCTTGTGGTGTAGCTTTCATACCCGAACACCAAAAAATATTCTCACCATACTTCTGAGTAAATTCTCCTGACCGGGGTCTGTGTTGCATGTCGCAACCTTTTTCCGCAAGGTGATTGGCCCACACTTGCGCAAATGAAGCCAGCTCATCTGACCATTTTAGGGGACTCACTCCTACTTTCGCCCTCCAAACGTTATGTTGATCAACCATACCTTGCATGCTTTCAGGTTCTTTTGCTACCCGTGCATTCGATGAAACATTAACTACCATTGATGAATCCAGTATGACTGAAATAAGTGCAACAATTAAGAGTGCTTTCACAAGCGGAAATTTAAGTGGAAATAAATTTACAAAATTCGAGGCGCATCCAAAATGATTACTTTTGCAACCTCACCCTGTCCAGGTGAGTATCGTTTCGTAGGTCAGCGTTGTCCCTCTTCAAATGGAGGTGGACAAGAAAATTTTGCGAGCAATTTTTTTTTGGATGAGATAACCCATTTGTAATTAGAATAACCCGGGAGATTGAAATTAACCTTTACATCGATTAAATAGTATGGAACAATTTGGCATCAAAGAAGCATTGAAAACACTTGGAGTTAAAAACAGCAACCTGGGAGTATCCACAGGAAAAAAGTGGCTCAATTCAAAAGGCACCTATATCGCATCTTATTCACCGGCAGACGGAAAACTTATTGGCAAGGTGAAGACAGCAGATGAGGCAAGTTTCAATAAAGTTGTTTTACAATCCAGAAAAGCATTTGAGGATTGGCGACTTGTGCCTGCACCCAAGCGTGGCGAAGTGGTGCGCCAAATTGGAATTGCATTACGAAAATATAAAGAACCTCTTGGCAAACTGGTCTCCTACGAAATGGGTAAGTCTTATCAGGAAGGTTTGGGCGAAGTACAAGAAATGATTGATATCTGCGATTTTGCAGTTGGCTTATCGCGACAACTGCATGGGTTAACGATGCATTCCGAGCGGCCAAGTCATCGGATGTACGAACAATATCATCCGCTAGGGATTGTTGGAATTATTTCGGCCTTTAATTTTCCGGTTGCAGTTTGGTCATGGAATACCATGCTCGCGTGGGTATGCGGAGATGTTTGTATCTGGAAACCGTCAGAAAAAACTCCGCTCTGTAGCATAGCCTGTCAGAATATCATAAGCAAAGTTTTTGAAAAGAATGGCGTGCCAGAAGGTGTCTCTGGATTAGTTAACGGAGATTTTAAAATTGGTCAGTTAATGGCAGCCAATGAACACATCGCTTTAGTTTCTGCAACTGGCTCCGTTAGAATGGGCAAGGCTGTTGCGAAAACAATTAGCGAAAGATTAGGTCGGTCGTTACTAGAGTTAGGCGGAAACAATGCCATCATTATCACAGAAAATGCGAATCTGGATATGGCCATTCGCGGTGCCGTATTTGGAGCCGTGGGTACGGCTGGCCAACGATGTACTTCTACCCGAAGACTAATTATACATGAAAGTATTTTTGATGAAATGAAAATAAGGTTGAAGAAGGCTTACAGCCAACTGGTCATTGGCAATCCGCTCGATACAGCTAATCATGTAGGCCCCCTTATCGACAAGCTTGCTGTAAAGTCATACATGAAAGCCTTGAAAAAAGTGAAAGAAGAAGGTGGTACTTTTGCCGTTTCTGGTGGCGTATTGAAAGGAAAGGGATATCAATCTGGCTGTTATGTAAAACCTGCCATCGCTGAAGTAAAAAATCACTTCTTGATTGTGCAACAGGAGACCTTCGCCCCTATTTTATATCTTATCAAATACAAAACAATTGACGAGGCTATCGGTTATCAGAATGGAGTTAAACAAGGGCTATCCTCCGCAATCATGACCAGCAACATGCAGGAGATGGAAAAATTTCTCTCCCAAACTGGATCAGACTGTGGCATAGCTAATGTAAATATTGGTACGTCCGGAGCAGAAATAGGTGGTGCTTTTGGTGGCGAAAAAGAGACGGGTGGAGGAAGAGAATCAGGTTCAGATTCCTGGAAGTTGTATATGAGAAGACAAACCAACACCATTAACTTCGGAAATAGTTTGCCCCTGGCGCAGGGTATAAAATTTGATCTTTAAATTCAGTTCAACTCATTTTAGTAGTCAATCCGGTAGTTTGGATTCTATTTAGTATTCACCTATTTTTAATAGCTCAATTTCTAAGACCATGGCGGAAAAAGCATACCGGATCGTAATGTTGATTGATGACAATGAGATTGATAATCTCATCAATCAAAAGATGATAGAGGCGGCCAACATTACAGTGAATATTTTCACGCACACAGGTGCAAAAAGTGCTATCGAATTTCTTAAAAATATCGAGAAAATTGAGGTTGCAGATAAGGTGTTGCCAGATGTCATTTTTCTTGATATCGATATGCCGCTTATGGATGGATTTCAGTTTCTGACTGAGTTTGAGAAGCTTGGAAATGCTGTAAAAAAGAAATGCAAAATAGTGATGCTTACGTCTTCTATTAATCCGCAAGATCTTAGCCGTTCCAAAAAATATCCAAACGTAAAATTATATCTTAACAAACCACTTTCACATGAAAGTCTGTTAAAGCTGGATGTTTAAATTTCCAGATCGGTAAGATTTTCAACAAAAATAGCATCCATACTAATTAACATAGTAGGAGCAAAATAATCCACTTCTATTTCTTTGAATTTCAGTATGAGGGCTGAAATCTTTTTAGGCTTATCTTTTTTCGCTTCGCTAACAGCAATTTTTAATATTTTGAGAAAGATTAATACATTCTCGCATTCATCATCTCCCAATAATCTGATCTGGCGCTGGATGCTGTTGGATAATTGATTGAAGAGTTCAAAATCTCTTAGCATACAATACTGCAATGCCATCACGGCCTTAATTTCCATCTGTGCCAATGGGTATCGCTTCAGGCTCACATCGTTTAGCAATTGGTTAAACCACTTTGCAGCCTCAGCATACTTGCCAACATAATAGCAGGAAAGCGCCCGGTAGGTTACGTAGATGGTGTGTCTGGGAACATCCAATGGATCGGCTTCAAAATCCATGAACATGCTCTCATTTTCAAGGTACAATTCCTTTTCCGTGCCTTGACGTAAATACCGTTTTAGTTTAGATATAAGAAATTGGGCTGAGAATGTATAGGAGTTATAATTCGTGAGAAGGTTAGAAGCCGCATCATTTACTTCTTCAAAGTATTTTTCCGACTGACGATACACTTTGTAATGATTGTAGTATTCAAGTTTTAAAAACTCAAATACAAGATTCATATGATAATAGACGGGGTCAAGTGTATAGGTATCAAAAAATTTCTGGACATGATCAAAAATATCCTCAATCGACTCTCCATCCTGTTGCATATTATCATCTCGCTCAACAAACAATCGATGAAAAATTAGCATGCAACTCTGAAAAACATAGAGGCGATGCGATTCATACAGTCTGGCAACATTCTGCATTTCTTTCATCAGAAGGACAAGTCCAAGCTTTTCAGTTTCATCTGATGTTAACAGATAACTTCCAAATTTTTTGAAATAGTCTGCCAACAAGTCCTCTGATTTGTCCACCGCCAGGGTGTACGCAACATGGCGGTTGTAAAGCTGAGAATAGTTAAAATAGTCGGGGGAGTTTATATGAATCTTTTTAAGAGATTTATAGACAACCGTAAGCTCACTTGCCAAATCATAATCAATCAATTCTTTCTCAAGTTTTCTCAGAGTAGCTATGGAGATGGTCCTTTTTTGAGTAAACAACACCTCGGTCAAACTGGCCACTTTACGCAAAATATCTGTGCGCGGGCTTTCCATTTGCTGCAACAAATGCTCTTCAATCTTTTGATTCAGCCGCGATCTTAGCGTATAGTAGGCGTTGGCATTCACATCCAACTCGATCATAATCTTGCTGTCTGAAAGTTGTCTTTCACGCAAAGCCTTTAGCAGGTAGCCCGACTTATCAGCATTACTTTCCAGCAGTGAGTCATAAATAGCTTTAAAGTCCTTCTCTGAAAGTTGTTTGACTATGTTCTTAAGTTTGGCCATGAGGGACGATTAAAACGTCAAAAGTTACCAAATTTACAAAAGAGTACAAGTAGTCTATGCTCCGACTTCCTTAGAAAAAACCAGATAGTTTTATCGGCACGTCACTCAAAAGCTCGAGCTGAGACTATCTGTTACATCTCCATTTGGTAATTTACTCCTGTTTAGCACGGTTGCAGAATGCTATTTTTTGTCCTTCAATTGTCTATTAACATACCAATTCAATATCTTTAAAGAATTGACCTCACTAAATGAATCGCCTCAAAGCGCTACTGCGAAGTGTGTTTGGGTTCTCGCGCACAGAGAGCAATGCCTTTCTCATTCTTCTTCCATTAATGGCGTTATTGATTTTCTCAGAACCCATTTACCGCTTCTTCATCGTTCAGCGGGAAAATGATTTCTCAAGGGAAAAAATTCTATTGGATAGCCTGACGGGTCAATGGGATTTTCAAAAGAAGCGGGATAGCACGAGCCTGCCACGGCAAGATAAATTTAAGTTCGACCCGAACACGATATCAGAAGATGATTTGCTCGCATTGGGGTTTCCGGGCAATTTAGCACATCGGATTATTAACTATCGGGCTAAAAAAGGAAAGTTCACCATCAAGTCTGACTTAAAGAAAATATATGGAATGGATTCTGCCTTTTATGCAGAGCTGGTTCCTTTTATCAATTTGCCTGATAAAAAAATCTACTTATCCGAAAAAGAGAAAGTTAAAACTGAGACCTATTTAAAACCAGAAGTTCCACTATTTAATCTCAACCTGGCCGATACCGGTCAATTAAAAACCATTTACGGAATCGGGCCTGTGCTTGCCAGTCGCATTGTAGAATATCGAAACAAGCTAGGTGGCTTTATTTCTGCGCAACAATTGACCGAAGTATATGGATTAGATACAGCTGTGATCCACCGGCTTAACAAAAAGTCATTCCTATCCGAAAATTTTACTCCCAACCAGATTAACATTAATCAAGCGGATGAAAAGACTCTGGCCGTTCATCCTTACATCAAATTCAAATTAGCTAAGGCTATCGTCACCTATCGTTTCCAGCATGGTAATTTCAAAATGATTGACGATCTTACCCCTATTCAATCCGTCACACCGGAAACCATAGCTAAACTGAAACCTTATATTACTTTTTAATATCGATAACAAAGGATGTCTGCAAACATCAACGAAATTTTAAAAACCTACACCAGACGCCTGGCAAATCTTTCGAGCAACAACAGAATGTTGTATTTGCCAAGAATCGCCTCCGATCAGTTTCTTGATGTGCATGAACTCAGTCAACTTAACAAGGAAAAATCTTTTGAAATTATTGAAGCCTTAATCCGTGGCTCAAAAAAAATACTCTGCCCCCTGGTTGATAGCCGAATGGAGGCGAGTAATGAGGCCAGCAAAAAACTAAAAAAACTATTGCGTCATGATCGATTTCTATTTGAAGAGCGTGGCGCTAAAGATTTACATATTGGTTGGCCTTTTGTAAGGGGAAAATTTTCAGATGGCTCTTTAATACGTTGCCCACTTCTGTTCTTCCCTGTAGAATTGGTTGTTGAAAGTGAGCAATGGGTTATTCGTATGCGCGATGATAATAACATCTCTTTCAATAAATCTTTTCTATTGGCCTACTCTCTGTACAATAAAGTAAAGGCTGATGAAGCTTTGCTGGAAGAAGATTTTGAGGAATTTGACGATGACAGCAATCTGTTCAGAACTTCTCTCTATCACCTTTTACAAAGCAGCTCTCTTGATATTAACTTCAATGCTGATAACTATCGCGATGAGTTAACTTTTTTTACCAACTATAAAAAAGAAGAATTTGATGAGCAACATGGAAACGGGCAACTAAAACTATTTCCGGAAGCTGTGCTTGGTATTTTTCCACAAGCAGGCTCGGCTCTTGTGCCTGATTACCTTGACATCATTGACCAAAATAAGATTTCAAGCTTCGAAGAGTTCTTTGCAAAACGAAGTAATGCTCAACAAGGCGCAGACTTCAACACAAAAAATATCAATTTTAGTCCGAAGGTAAAAGAAGAAAAAATATTAACTGGTCTCTCATTGGATGCATGGCAGGAGAACGCATTGAAAGCAACAAAGCTCGGGCACTCTCTCGTTGTACAAGGCCCACCCGGAACAGGCAAATCTCATTTAATCTGTAACCTGATCTCTGATAGCATCGCCTCCGGTAAAAGTGTTTTGGTAGTGTGTCAGAAACGGGCCGCACTAGATGTGGTTTATCAACGCTTAAAACAACAAGGTCTTTCCGATTTCCTGGCGCTGGTGCATGATTTTAAAAACGATCGAAAAGAAATTTATCAAAAGGCTGCTGCGCAAATTGAACGGGTAAACGAATACAAAATTCGAAACAACGGTTTGGACACTATCCAACTGGAGCGAAAGTTTTTTCATGCTTCAAGACGAATTGATCAAATCACCGAAGAGCTGGAGGAATTTAAAACTGCACTATTTGACGAACAGGAATGTGGCATCAGCGTGAAAGAATTATATCTACGCTCGAAGCCTGGAGATGATACGATTAGTTTGAAACAAGAATATCAGCATTTCAAAATCGAAACGATGAGCGAATTCCTGCGCAAGCTTCGCACGTATACGCACTACGCTTTGAATTTTGAGATGGCCGAATATCAACTGCATAACCGAAAATCATTTGCCGAATTTACCTCGGCAGATTTAAAATCATTAAAAACAATTCTGGATGAAATTCCTGTGGTGCTAAAAAAACTTTCGGTAGAGTTATTAACAATCTCCAGTTCTGCACCAGACTGGCAACAAGGTGAAGCTCTTCTTGAAAAAGAATCGGACATCAAAGAAGTGTTTAGACTGTTATGTAAAAAGGGTACTTACGATTACTTTAAAAGAATGTGCGAAGAAGACGATGAAGAGACAAGCGAGTTATGGTTGTCTAATATCAAAAGAGTGGTAGGCGATTGTTTCGTAGACGAAGGACCGGAGGTGAGCACTCCAACCCATCAATTGGGCACCTTTCAAAAAATATTAAGCCGAAGTATGAAAGCCAGAAAAAGTATTATCGGCCTGGTGCGATGGGAATTGTTTTCTGAGGACAAGTATTTAATAAAACGTATTCTGGTAAACAATGGCCTTACAAGTAATAAGTCAGGTTTCAAGACGCTGGAACGAAAGCTTGACAGCCGTCTCAACTTGGAACACAACTTATCTAAACTAAAAACAAAAGCATGGTTGCTGGATTTTCCGGAGGAGTATAGTCAGCAAAAAATTGATGTTTGGTTTGATAACCAGATAGAAGCCCTTAAAGCTAAACTTAGCTATGGCTCCGTACGTGGAATAAAAAGCTTTGTTGACCCAAAGAATTTATCGGAAAAAGAGTTTAAAGAAAAACTGGAACAGCTTTATCATCAGCTCTCTTTATTCATTCCACAAAAACAAAAATGGTTAAGTCATTTCAGTGCAACCCAAATCGATCAACTTACTGCAGATCCTGTTCAGGCAGAATCGCTAAAAGCTTTGCTGTCGCAAGACTTTGACGGCCTTTGTGAATACGATCGGCTAAAGACAAACCTTAGCACAGAAGAACAAAGTATAATTAACAAGCTTCAGGAAAAAACGGGTACATGGAATTTTGAAGCTGCACAGTCTTTATTTGTCAATAGTCTTTTTCATGCCTGGATTGATCACATCGAAACAAAGCATCCGGTGTTGCGTATTGTTTCGTCAGGCAAACTTGGTTTGCTGGAAAATGAACTTCGCGAACTGATTGCTGAAAAACAGCAGCTAAGCGGAGAAACCATTTTACTGCGCGCACGGGAGCGTGTTGTAGAAGACCTTGAGTTTAACCGCTTGAACAATCGTGTTACCTATCGCGACCTTCAGCATCAGGTAACGAAGAAGAAAAAAATATGGCCCATACGCAAAGTGGTAGCAGAATTTGAAGATGAATTATTTCGCATACTGCCTTGCTGGCTTGCCTCGCCTGAATCCGTGTCAGCCATTTTTCCGATGAAGGAAATGTTCGACCTTGTTATTTTCGATGAGGCCTCCCAATGCTTTGCCGAACGCGGCATTCCTGCTATGTATCGTGGGAAGCAACTTCTAGTGGCAGGAGACAGCAAGCAACTTCGCCCCAGCGATATTTATCAAATACGCTGGCAGGAAGAAGACATGGAAGATCCTGATCTGGAAATTGACTCTCTTCTCGAACTTAGTGAAAGGTATTTATTACCTGTGCAATTGAATGGTCATTACCGCAGTAAGTCACCAGCTCTCATCGATTTCTCCAACCATCATTTCTATGGTGGTCATCTTAATCTATTGCCAGATGCTACCCTGCTGAACAACCATGAGCCACCTATCGAATATATAAAAGCCAGCGGTGTTTGGGAAAATAATTCCAATGTGGCCGAGGCTGAAAAAATTGCAGAGCTGGTTCTAAACATTACGATGAAGCATCCCGAAAAAGAAATTGGGATTGTCAGTTTTAATGCACCACAGCAAAATCTTGTATTGGATAAGCTTGAAGAAAAATTCGCACAGCACGCTCAACCTTTTCCTGATACACTTTTTGTGAAGAACCTTGAAAATGTTCAGGGAGATGAAAAAGATATCATCATCTTTTCTATCGGTTATGCACCGGATGCAAAAGGAAAAATCAACATGCAGTTTGGAAGCCTGAATATGGCCGGTGGTGAAAACCGTTTGAATGTGGCCATCACGCGTGCCAGAGAAAAAATTTATATCGTCACCAGCATTTGGCCCGAAGAGCTTCGTGTAGAAGAAACAAAAAACCTGGGGCCTAAACTTTTAAAAAAGTACCTGGAGTATGCAAAGGAAGTATCAGAGCAAAGAGGAAAGCTCCTTGCTTTGAAAAAAGCAAAACACAATCCGGATTGGTATCTGAAGACTAAAATAAAAGAGCAAGCCAATTTTGAAAACGCTGAACTACAAACAGGCTCCTTAGCATTTGCTGATCTGGTGTTGAAGAAGGAAAGTCAGTTCTACGGTCTTATCCAAACCGATGACGACTTATACTACCAAAGTATATCTGTCAAAGATTCGCATGCTTTGATTCCGCAATTACTCGAAAAGAAAAATTGGAAGCACACGATGGTCTATAGCCGATCCTATTGGCTGGATCAAGATAAATTCTTTAATGAAGTAGCCAAGTTTGTAACGCAGTGATTGAACTGGTAATCAGTACCGAACTAGTCGGTTACAAAAAAAAATCTATTTCATAATAAAGCCAAGTGCCTTCAATTCATCTTCTGTAAGGCTAAGAACATTTACATCGAGCTTGATAGGCGTTAAGGGTGTGTCGGTTGAATCCGTTTCAACTAACGCTATCGCATCCACCACATCCATTCCTTTAAACACTTTTCCGAATATCATGTAGTCGCCATCAAGCCGTGGGAGGCCTTCTTTGTTTTGAACAATGTACAACTGACAACCTGCTGATAATTTTTCGGGGTTATCATCACGCCCTGTTCCGACAGCTCCATATACATGCCGGATGCTATCGTTAAATTCCGGCTTTAATAAATAAGGTGAATCAGAAAAACCTTCCTTCGTATCAGGGCAGCCGCCCTGGATTACAAAATTATTTATGACTCTATTGAAAGTAAGCGAATCCCAGTAACCCTCGTTGGCGAGTTTTATAAAACTGGCTTTATGATTTGGCGTTTCATCGTATAGCCAAAAGAGAATCTCACCCTGTTCTGTTTTGATCTGCCCTATAGAATATTTTTCCCTTTTGGCAGAACAAGAAACTAAAACTGTGACGACTAATACTGACAAGAAGTATTTCATAAGGGGATATCTAAAAATTCAATTTCCTTTTATCTTTTCCCCTCACCTGCCACGCGCTTGGCGTGTTGGGAAACAGGAATGAGGTATTAAAAAAAATAATTGAATTTTTAGAAGACCCCATAAGATATTTTCTATTTTCTATAATCCAGAGCAGGTTTTCTATCGCCTATTAAAGCTTCATATTTAAA
>JAYVBN010000129.1:0-15821 GCA_043750455.1 Bacteroidia bacterium
AATTGCCCACCCAAGATAACCTACTGGGCCTTGCATATCGAGGCCTGCTACGTTCATAATAACAAAAAAAGCTATGGAAAGAACTGACATTATCAGGCCGTAGCGAATACCTGCTGAGCGTGTTGTTGCTTTTTCAGATTGTGCATTTAGATTTTCCATGATTAAAGAATTTTGGGTTGCCGTCTTAAAATTACAGATATTATTATGCTTATAAAAAAGCTGATGATAAAGCTCTGAAAGAAATACCGCTTGGCCAAATAAGCTGCATCTGCATTCCGTATGGCCTTTAATCCCTCTTCAAAAGTCTCTTTTCCCATCCTTTCAATGTCTTCCACCGGATAAGACTTGGCTTGTTCCAGCGTCAATTCAATAAAAGAAGATAAAAATTCCTTGTTCCAGGAAACAAATGCAAAAAGTAGAACAGAAGAGACCAACGCATATGCGAACGTTAAAATAAAGCTACCCATCATTCCTTGTGCGAAAGACAAAAGACCTTCATTATGAAATTCCCTGAAATCGCGTAGGCTAAAAACCAACACCAACGCAAAGAGTATAATCCTGAAGTCAAAGAAAACCGGTATCACAAAAGGATGGCGACCTAAATAATACAAGATGACAAGTAAAACGAAACCAATAACTCCGGTTATCAGGCCGTAGCGAATGACAATTCTAAAAAGAGGATTTTTCAACAGTATGAAATTAAATCAAGAAAGGATCAGTCTTCAATTTTGGATTTACCATTATTAAAGACTGCAACTGCCCTTCCCTTTAAAGACTTGTCGAGCCACGGAGAATTTTTCGACTTTGAATAATTTGTTCCCTTATCAAATGTCCATTCAGCATTTGGGTCAAAGAGCGTCAGGCACGCCTTTTCATCCACTTCAATTTTAGGAATTTCTAGTTTCAATAATTTTCGGGGAGCCGTTGTTATCTTTTCCAGCAAGTCTTCCATATCCACCGATTTGGATAGAGATGAAAGTTGAGAAGCAAAAGTCTGCAGGTTGATCATGCCAAAGTCAGCGAGGTCAAATTCCAAAAACTTGCTTTCATCATCTTGTGGTACATGCCCTGATACCAACACATCGATGGTTCCCTCTTTAAGGGCTTTGATCAATGCTTCGTTGTCGCTCTTCTCTCTCAAAGGTGGACTTACTTTGTAATTGGTATCAAAGTCCATCAGTAGGCTATCATCCAATAATGCTTGGTATCCGGTAATATCGCAACTAACATTCAACCCTTTTTTCCTGGCCGCTTTTATCAGGTCAATTGTTTTTGCGGTAGATACTTTTGCAAAATGCAATCGTCCTCCGGCATAGGTTAGCAATTCCAGATTTTTACTTACTGCTATTTCTTCGGCTATTCTTGGCATTCCTTTCAAGCCCAACATGGTACTGTTGATGCCCTCGTGCATTTGCCCAAACATACTTAGCCAATTGTCTTCGGGGTGATCGATAAGAAGTCCGTCAAATTTTTGAAGGTACTGCAGCGATTTTAAAAATATGTCGGTGTGCCAAACCGACTTGAGTCCATCAGTAAACCCCACTGCACCCGATTCATGTAAATCGATCATCTCCGTTAACTCCTCTCCTTTATTGTTTTTTGTTACAGAAGCCAGTGCATGAATTTGCACAAGGCGGTTATCATTGCCCTGTGTAATGTAGCTTACTTCGTTTTTAGTTTGAACCGTTGGATAAGTGTTTGGTAAAACGGCAACATCTGTAAACCCACCCGCGGCTGCAGCTTTGGCCAACGAGGCAAGATCTTCTTTGTGTTCAAGACCAGGGTCGCCAACATAAGCACCCAAATCAAACCACCCAACAGAAAGGAACATTCCTTCCGCATCAATCACTTTATCAGCAGAATAATTTTTGTCTCCTATCTCGGCAATACGGCCGTTGTTGATGACAACATTTTTTTTCTTTTTATGAAAGGATGATCCCTTATCGATGATCGTGGCGGACTGGATGAGTATTTTCATATGGATTGATCAAGTAAATAAACAATCTTATTTCTAACCTCTTTTTGTTTTTCTACATGGATTGATCCTGCCTTATACTTAATGATCGATTTCTCGGCAGTAAATATTCTGTTAGGCCGAACAAAACTTAGTTGATCAAGCCCTCCTGAAGCAAAATCGTTTTTATCCAAGAGAATCGAAAATCCATCTGTCTTTTGCTTGCTGGTGATTTGGCACAACATTACATCACTATTCGGCAATTCAACAATTATTAGGGCTGGCCTGAGTTTTATAGATGATAAATCTGAAAATGGAAAAGGAATGACAACCACATCACCTTTTACAAATTCTTCCATGCTTCATCTTCTTCAGGCGAATCCCAATCACGGGACAATACTTTTTCTGAGGCGAGGTGCGTCTTGATGTTATCTAATCCTGTCTTCCTACCCTTTAAGTACAGTAGATAGTCATAAATTTCCTTTAGGAGATTCTCAGGAGCACTCTTGATCTCTTCAGCCAAGGCTTCTTTAGTTGACATACCCCAAAATTACTTTAAAAACCTGATCAAAAGAACTTCCGCCAGCAGAAAGAGCAACGCCAGTACAATGGCGTATTTCCACAGTGGAGTCCCCAAATATCTCTCTTTTATAGCGTTACTAAAAGTTTCCATGGAAGAAGCTTGAAAAAGGGAAATGTTATTTCCACCTCCCAACAGTTCCTTTACTTCTTCTCCTTTATGCTGATCGAGTATAGATTCAGCCTTGTCGAGATTAAAGGCAAGTAAATCCAAGGTGTCTCGTTGAAATATGGCGTTATAAAAACCGGGAGTGATTGCAGACTTTGGCAACTCCATAATCAACTGATCATTCATCTTACGTTGAGCGGGAACTATTTCCAGCTGGCCTATTAGCTTAACGGGCTCTTCCCCTAAAAGGCTATCAGCACGCAACGTGATCAGGCTTTCGCTGGTTTGATAATAGGCTCTGTTCTCATTTCGCTTGCCACTTGCTGCAATTCGATACATCACAGGGACGAACAACGCTTGCTTATAAAAGTCCGTGAACTCCTTTTCCAGTGGGCATGCCATGATAAAAACATTACCATTTCTGGAGAGGAAAGGCTGACCATTTTTAAATTTCAAAATAGCCGATCGGTCATTGCCCCAATCCAGTACTCTCGATGCTTTTGGCATGGCAAGTGTAACGGACTTCTCTTCAAACACATTGGCAAAGAAGGGATTTTGAAAATCTGGTTTGTCAAGTTCAACCTGCTCTTTACTCGTCTCATTCTTAAGCAACGCTAACTTTACAATGTTTTTATATGAAACAACATCGGGCTCGGCACCAGAAATGAGTAGCACTTGAATTTGCTCTGCCCTGCTTGCAAGGGTGGCGCTGAGGCCAGCATCAATTCCATTCAATCCATTCACCACTACCAGATCGGCCTGAGACAGCACACTATAATCCACATTATCTTTGTCGAAGCTTTTGAAAGTAAACAGGTTATTATTGCCATAAACCCGCTGAACAAAATTTGAAGTTGCCTTACTTTTTATTTCAACTACTTTTATTTTATTTGAGAAGTTGAGCGTCAGGAAAAATTCATTATCAAAACTGACTGGAAAATCGCTAAATGAAATAGCTGCTTCATTTAACCCTGTGAGGCCTGATGACAAATCAAAACTTGCTTCGACAACACTGTTAGGTTCAATATCCACCGAAGCCGTTGCCGACTGGATTCCATTGATCGACAATTTTGTAATTAAGCCTTCTTTTTTAAAAGCTCCCGTATTTTTCAATTTAAGCTTAATCGAATTTTTCTCTCCGCCAATTGAAAAAGGATTCTCCAAATAAACAGTATCGACAAAAACATTAGCGGATTGATTGAATTCTAACGGGATCATGTGCCATTGATTGGCGGAGTCCACATGTTGGTTATTGTGATTAAAAGTAGATTTCTGAAAATCTGAAATCCAGAAAATATCACTGCCAACAAGATTTCCCATTCTGCTTTTAACCTCATCAAATGATCGGCTTACGGGTGACAGTCTTGTTTGCGTAAGTAAGTCCTCTATTTCAGTTTTGGATTTAAATGTGTTGGAGAACGGGGCAAAGTCATTCGTGATAAACTTGTAGCGCGTATCGGCAGGAAAGAGATTTACAATCTCCTTTGCAAAACCAATACCGGCATCCAACGCGCGCACCTTATCTTCTACTTGCGCAGACATACTGTACGAATTATCCAGATAGATAACCATGTTCTTCCCTGTTGTCATCTGCTCCCGGGCTGGCAAAAAGGGTTGAGCAAACGCTAGCACTAAAAAAAGAAGAAACAACAGGCGCGAAGCCAGAACCAAGTATTGCTTGAGCTTTCGTTTTTGAGTGGTCTCCTCTTTTACCTGCTTGAGGAACCGTGTATTAGAAAAATAAATACGGGTAGTCTTTCTAAAATTAAAGAGATGAATGATGATGGGGATAGAGAGGGCTGAAAGCGCCCAAAGAAATTGAGGGAAAACAAAATTCATCCGTACAAAGCTAATCTGGTTTAACGGATTAATGTCTCAATAGATTATATTTTTTGATGAATGGAGTTATTACTTTAAATGTTCTAGTCAAAATTTTTCAACTTTTGAAGGGATCTATTTAACAGGTGACTTGATTAGAATACTCACTCATCCTTTGGTTCTGAAATCACGATCACCGTCTTTTCGGAAAGGCCATCTATAGCTTTCAAAAGTTCAGGAAGCAATGGTGCAATATGCGCAAGTGTATTTCTAAAAACATCCAGAACAATTACTGTACAGGGAATTTTGGAAATATTTTGTTGATAGGGGATATTTTTATCTACAACGATCCAACAATTAAAATCATGAACCTCTAATAACTGAAGCAATGTCCCATTTTTTACACCGTTCCATTGCATATCGCGCACGGTGTACACTTCATGCTTAGTATTTGAGAACAGATTTTTGAACCGAACATCTATATTTTCGTCAAGCAATATCTTCACGCTGCAAGATCCGACAAAAGCTTAGACGCAGCCAGTTCGATAACCATCTCTGCCTGTTCTCTTGACACCGAAGGGTAGCCCAATAGAAACTCTTCCAAAGAACTTTCCTCAAGGTAATCAAAAAGTGTTTTAACAGCGACCCTTGTCCCCTTGAAGACGGGTACTCCAGCAGCTATTTCGCGGTCTATGATAATATATTGAGTTAATGACATGACTTTCAAAGATAGTATTTATTCGTAACACTGTCAATAAGACAGCCCCATCCACCGCTTATTGTGGCATATACCATTTCAGACAAGGGCATGAAAAAAAGAAATAAGAAAGGCCACCTTCCGGCAGCCTTTCTTATCCATGATCAATCTGGATTTTAGCTTTGCTTAGCTCCCAACATCAAGAAGTCGTTGACATTTATTTCTGTTACGTATTTCTTCTCGCCTTTGTCGGTTTCATAATCACGATGCACGAGTTTGCCCTCCACACATATCTCCATACCTTTCTTCAGGTACTTGCCTGCTACATCTGCAAGTTTGCCCCAGATCACAATGTTGTGCCATTGCGTATCGTCTACTTTCTCTCCTTTTTGATTTTTGTAGGAGTCTGTAGTGGCAATTGAAAACGATGCCTTTTGATTGCTGCCAAAAGTTTTTACTTCTGGATCTTTACCTAGTCTACCGATCAGGTTCACGCTGTTTCTTAAGCTTTTCATAATAATAATTGTTTAAATTGTTTTACATTTTTTCCAACCGCTTTGTTGCGATTGGTGATACAAAGGTGATTGACGAAAGATGCCTCAGTCGTTTATTAATCAGTTACTTTCGGTTATATTCGTTTGTAAACGTTTGTAAATGGAAACAAAACCGATAAAAAAGGCTGAAATCGAACAAAAAGTCTGTTTAGAGTGTGGCTCCAAAATTATTGGCCGAGCCGACAAAAAGTTTTGTTCAGATCAATGTCGGGTTTCTTATAACAATCGGCTCAATAGCAACGAGACTAATTTTATGCGAAATGTGAACAATGTCTTGCGCAAAAACCGCAGGATATTGATCGACCTGAATACCACCGGAAAATCCAGGGTATCACGCGAAAAACTTCATGAGAAAGGATTTGACTTTGGCCTATTTACGAGTACCTATATAACGAAAGAAGGATCTGTCTATCATTACTGTTATGAACAAGGATATTTGCAAGTAGATAAAAATTGGTATTTATTAGTCGTAAAAAAAGAAACAATCTGAATTATGGAAACCCGAACAGCAAAAAGAAAAAATCACCAGCAAAAAAGATTAAAGCTTGCACAGAACGAACGAGTTGCCGTGCTACCTATCCGCAAAACACCAAAAGGTCACAAATATGCTGTAACAAATCACGGACGTGTGATAAGCTACACAAGCATTCCCCTGGAAGGCATCCTGTTAAAGCAAGGAAAAATTAGAAAATATTCTGGAGCATCAGTAGGCGGCACAACTTTTTTGGTGCATCGTCTGGTGGCCATGCAATTTGTTAGAAAACACAAAACCAATCAACGGCTTGTTATTCATCTTGATTATGACAATAGCAATAATCATTTCAAAAACCTGAAATGGGTTAATCGCGAAGAGATGGAAGCCCACCAACACAAAAATCCAAATCCTGAAAGCAGAGGAAATCAAAAATTAACAGCTGAGGTTGTAAGAAAACTCAAACAAAAAATCAAGGACGGAAAAATGACATTAAAAATGATTGGTAAACAGTTTGGAGTAACTGATATGCAAGTCCATCGAATCAAAACAGGGGAGAACTGGGGGTACGTGAAAATTTAAACGTAGCGCGTCAGCATATTTTAAAAGGAAAAAAATGAACAACTGGTCTTTAAAAGGAAAAAAAGCATTAGTAACAGGTGGTACCAAAGGAATTGGACTTGCTATCGTAAAGGAGTTTCTGGAATTGGGTGCAGATGTGTTGGCAGTAGCACGCGATACCAAATCTATTCAAGGTAAACTAAAGAACTCCGCTCAATTGTTTGTCATAGATGGCGATGTGACAGATCCCGAATTTCGAAAACAATTGATTCAGAAAACAACAGAGAACTGGGGCAAGTTGGATGTGTTGGTAAATAATGTTGGAACAAACATTCGGAAGAAATTCATAGAATATTCTGAGGAAGAGTATCGCCAGCTTTTTGAAACCAACTTATTTAGCCTTACTGAAATTACCAAGCTTGCATTTCCACTTTTAAAAAATTCAGGAAAAGCAAGTGTGATTAACATGGCATCCGTTGCCGGAACATTTGATGTGCTCAGCGGGCCTCCGTATGGAATGACCAAGGCTGCCATTATCCAACTCACACATCATCTTGCAGTGGAATGGGCACCATTTAATATTCGCGTCAATTCTATTTCACCTTGGTATATCGAAACTCCTCTGACTGCCCCCATTATGGCCAATGCCGAACGGATGAAAAAAATTATTGATCGCACACCCCTTGGCCGCGTTGGACAGCCCGAAGAAGTTGCAAGTCTTGCTACCTACCTGGCCATGGACAGTGCCAGCTATATTACTGGACAAAATATAATGGTGGATGGCGGAATGTCGGTGAAGGGTCTTTAGTTTATTAATTTTGTAAGAGGCATCGAAGACAATGAATGAAGTTGCGTTACATACGGATTCAGAAAAACGTCTTTACAACCTAGCTTATTGGCTTGCTATTTTCACAATCGTATATAATCTGGCCGAAGGAATTGTTGCTACCTGGCTTGGTTATGAAGATGAAACATTAGCGCTATTCGGTTTCGGTGTAGATAGTTTTATTGAAATGATTTCCGGCATGGGCATCGTGTATATGATCACACGTATCCGTAAAAATCCTGAGAGCCACCGAAGTGAGTTTGAAAAGACTGCCTTACGCGTTACGGGTTTTTCCTTTTATTTTTTGGTTGCGGCTCTGTCAACTTCAGCGTTGCTTATCATTTACTCTGGCCACAAACCAACCACTACATTTTGGGGAGTTATCATTTCTTTAATCTCAATTGTAATAATGTTGGGTTTGATTTACGGAAAAATCAAAACAGGCAAAGAACTTCATTCAGACGCAATACTGGCCGATGCCAACTGCACCAAAGTTTGTATCTACATGTCATGTGTGTTGTTAGCTTCAAGTGCTATTTACGAAGTCACCGGGTTTGCTTACGCGGATGCGATTGGTACAATGGGTCTTGCCTGGTTTTCTTTTAAAGAAGGGCAGGAATGTTTTGAGAAAGCAAAAACTGGAAAAGATTGTGTCCACGATCACTGATCTTAATTTTAAACTATGAAACCCATCGTTCAGATATCACTTGATCTTACTCAAATTGACGAGGCTCTTGAAACTGCCGCGATGGCCATGCGCGCAGGTGTTGATTGGTTAGAGGCAGGCACACCATTTATATTGGCCGAAGGATTACATGGTGTAAAAAAATTGCGTGAGGTCTTTCCTAAAACGCCTATAGTAGCTGATCTTAAAACAATGGATGGTGGCTATCTGGAAGCGGAGATGATGGCGAAGGCTGGCGCCACTCATGTGGTGGTGATGGCGCGAGCTCATGAAGAAACAATCAAGTGTGTTGTCAAAGCCGGAAAAGATTACAACATCAAGGTGATGGGAGACAACCTCGGTTGCCCAGATATGGTGGAAGCCGCTAAATGGTTAGAAGATTTAGGATGCGACTACATTGTACACCATATTGGATATGATGAACGCAGAGGAATTGCCGCACAGGGAAAGCGCATGCCAAGTCCATTAGATCAACTTCGCGAAGTGGTGCAAGCTGTAAAAATTCCAGTGCAGGCAGTAGGTGGACTCAGTTTGGAACAGGCGATCCGTTGTCCGGAGTATGGTGCGCCTCTAGTTGTACTTGGTGCGCCATTAACAATTGATGCCGATGCTTTTAAAACAGCAAGTGGTGATCTCGAAAGTTCTCTTCGGCTGATTTGCGAAAAGATACACAGCTATGGAGATGTAATCATTGGAAAACGATAGATTAGTAAAATCAAGTATCAGTAATATCATAAATAAATTAACAATGAAATCTGCAGCCGTAGTCAACTTTGCTCCTGAGAAAGGCTCCGTTGAAATTCGTGAAATAGCAAAACCTGAAATCGGTGATGAGGATGTACTGCTCGAAGTTGTCAACGTAGGAGTCTGTGGCAGTGATTTGCATCAATGGACTTCTGATCATAGCTGGCCCGTCAATTATCCAGTTGTTCTCGGTCATGAGTTTGGTGGACATATTGTTGAAACTGGAAGTCGTGTAACAAGTTGGAAAGCAGGAGACCGCGTAGTAAGTGAAACTGCAGCCGTCATTGATACAAATAATCCAATGTCACGTGTTGGTCTTTATAATCTCGATCCTACCCGCAAAGGTTTTGGGTATGGAGTGAATGGTGCAATGACTAAGTATGTGAGAGTTCCCGCACGTTGTCTGCATTATGTGCCCGATCAACTTTCCTTTGAGCAGGCTTGCCTCACCGAACCATGTTGTGTAGCCTTTAATGCTGTCGTAAACAATACCAGAATTAAACCGGGGGATCGTGTGATC
Source organism: Bacteroidia bacterium (assembly GCA_043750455.1). GTDB lineage: Bacteria > Bacteroidota > Bacteroidia > Cytophagales > Cyclobacteriaceae > ELB16-189. Next base: position 9,520 of record JAYVBN010000129.1, read on the forward strand.
GTACTTGGTCCGGGAACGATTGGTATTCTGTGCGCTGCGGTTGCCAAACTATGTGGTGCAGAAGTTGCCATCGTTGGATTGGAAGCAGACAAACATCGATTAAGTATTGCAAAGAAATATGGTCTTGATTGCATCATAGGTGATGCCGTTAACTGGGCAAAACAGCGTGACGGTTTAGGAGTTGATTGTGTCATTGATGCCGCAGGAGTAAGTATCACCTTGAAGACAGCTCTTGAACTTGTTCGTCCAAATGGTTCTATAACAAAAGTGGGTTGGGGACCTCAACCCTTTAATTTCACACTTGATCCTTTAGTGCAAAAAAATGTTACCCTCCAGGGAAGTTTTAGTCATAATTGGCCTGTGTGGGAACGCGTCATTGCTTTACTGACCAGCGGTCAGCTTGATGTAAAACCAATTATTGGTGGCGTATGGCCTATCACAGAGTGGCATACCGCTTTTGAAAAAATGCACAAAGGCGAAGTGGTCAAAAGTGTATTGAAGCCTGTATAAGTTATGCGACTTCAAAATAAAGTCATCATTGTTACGGGAAGCACTACCGGCATTGGTAAAGCCATTGCATTGCGGTGTGTGGCGGAAGGCGCACGAGTTGTTATTCACGGCCTCGAACAGGATCTGGGCGATTTGGTTCTCAAAACAATTGGCAAGGAAAAGGCTGCACTACACATAGAAGATATTACGGTCAAAGGTTCAACACAGCGATTAGTAGATAATGCGCTAAACGCCTTTGGTAAGATTGATGCAGTCGTTAATAATGCTGCGCTGGTCGTTTCATCAAATATGGAAACAACTGATGAAACTTTTTTACAGTATGTTTTAAACGTAAATACCATTGCTCCATTCTCATTGATAAAATCTGCATTGCCTCATCTTCAGAAAACAAGAGGCTGTGTTTTGAATATTGGTTCGGTAAATGCGTGGAGTGGCGAACCGAATCTGCTTGCCTATAGTATTTCAAAAGGTGCACTCATGACTATGACGCGCAATCTTGGAGATTCACTTCATCGTGAAGCGGGAGTACGAGTCAATCAAATCAATCCAGGATGGGTATTGACAGAGAATGAAGCACAACGCAAAAAAGATCATGGTTTACCAGCAGACTGGGATAAAAAATTATCGAAAGTGTACGCACCGGCTGGTCGCATTTTACGACCAGAAGAAATTGCGGCAGCTGCCATTTACTGGCTGGCTGATGAAAGCGGACCAATAAGCGGACAAGTTGTTGATCTGGAACAACATCCATTCATTGGACGCAATCCTCCAAAGGATGACACAATAGTTGACAGTTGACAATAAATTCAATTGGCAAAGATTTTGTCAATTGCTAGTTGTCAACTGTCAATTTTTTAATGCCAAACACTAATTACAACTTTATCTATGCCAAAGCTTGCTGCATTCCCAAAGGCTTTCATGAATGCATTGTGCAAGGATGGAACCATGATGGTTTCCGAGTGGATTAATCTTGCCGTCAAATTGGATATCGATGGATTGGAGTGGTACGCAGGATTTCTTGAAATGGCTAACGAATCCAATTGGCCTCTATTTCGAAAACAAGTTGAAGATCACGGCAAAGTAATTCCAATGATGTGTTGCTCACCGGATTTTACTCATCCGGACAAAGCATTCCGACAAAATGAAATTGCCAAACAAAAAAGATGGATTGACATGACCTTTGCTTTAGGTGGCTCCTATTGTCGTGTGCTTTCAGGCCAACGTAGGCCTGAACTTTCAATGGACGAAGGAGTAAAGCTTGCAACAGAATGTATTGAAGCTTGCCTACCTTATGCCCAAGAGAGAAACATTACACTCATTCTCGAAAATCACTACAAAGATGATTTCTGGGAATACCCGGAGTTCGCGCAAAAGATGGATGTCTTCTGTAAGTTGGTGGATAGCATCCATCATCCCAACTTTGGTGTGAACTACGATCCTAGCAATACCTACCTCGCAGGAGAAGATCCTCTTGAATTATTAAGTCGAGTGTCAAGGCGAGTGGTGACCATGCACGCAAGCGATCGCTTTTTGATTGAAGGAACCATCGAAGACTTACGTAAAGAAGAAGGCGGTGCTTTAGGTTATGCCAAGCGACTCCGCCACGGAGAAATTGGCAAAGGGTTAAATAACTATGACGCGATCTTTACTGAACTAAAAAAAGTTGGCTTCAACGGATGGATTAGCATTGAAGATGGCGTTGATGGAATGGATCAATTGGAACGCAGTGTTTTATTCCTTCGAAAAAAAATAAAGCAGTACTGGCCGGAAGAAAAATAGGTGCTACCCTATTTTCTCTTTCTTACCACTGGCTATTGCGCGATAGATAGCTTCCACCACTTTCAAATCTTTCAATCCTTCTTCACCCGAAACACTAGATTCTTTATTTTCTACAATACATTTCGCAAAGTCTTCCATTTGAAGTGCCTGATGATTCGTATGGGGTATGTTGAGTTCGCCCTTGCTGGTACGGCCGGCCAGTGGTCCGTATCCATATGCAGGACGCAACTCTACCCAACCATTTTCTGCGGAGATAAAAAGCCGTTCGGTTGAACTTGCATATGTGGTTGCTGAATTCGAAACTGCACCACTCGGAAATTCCATTTGCCAAAAGATGGTTTCATCCACTTCTTTAAATTTAACTGGATCGGTCTTAAACTCCTGTGCCGTAACTGAAATAGGTTCTTCACCTGTTGAATAGCGAGCAGCCTGAATGGCATACACCCCAACATCCATCATAGCACCACCACCTGCCAATGACTTTTTCAAACGCCATTGTGTGGGGTCACCTATCTTAAAACCATCCGATGATTCAACTAATTTAACTTTGCCAAATACTTTTTGCTGCCCAATGCGCATAGCCTCCTGAGTGAATGGTTCAAAATGAAGTCGATAACCAACTGAAAGTTTCACGCCCGCTTTCTTGCATGCATCAATCATGGCCTGGCACTCTTTTACAGAAACAGCCATCGGTTTTTCCGTGATCACATGCTTTCCGGCTTTTGCTGCGCGAATAACATATTCGGCATGCATGGAATTGGGCAACACGACATAAACAATATCTATGTCTTTATTGTCAATGATCCGATCGAATGTTTCGTAGTTATAAATGTTTTTATCCGGCAGATTGTATTTTGCCTTTAACCGTTCAGCCTTGGCAGGGGTACCAGTAACAATCCCAGCCAGGTAGCAATTGCGTGTCTCTTGAAGTGCGGTTGCTAATTTGTTTTCAGCATAATAACCCATGCCGACAAGGGCAACGCCAAGTTTTTTTTCCTGAAATGTGGTTTTTGAAAAAGCGGCAACAGATGGAAGACTGGATAAAGCTGCGCCCGCTCCCACTTTTTGAATGAATTCTCTCCTGGAAATGCTCATGGTTTCAATTTTAGAAATTGAATGTAAGCAAAATCCAGAAGCAAATGAGCTCTTGGAATTTAAATTATATAAAAGGTTTGTAAAGCGAGGCGATTATTCCTTAAACCTAAGTTTAAAGAACAGAAGCGTTGACGCTAGCATGAGGGTCATCAGGTTTGCAGCGATTACAGGAATGTCATGAACAAGGATTCCGTATGCCAGCCACATCGCTACGCCAAGGCAAAAAAATGAAAACATGCCCAATGATAAATCCTTTGCAGATCTACTCTTCCACGTTTTAAGCACTTGAGGCAGAAAAGCAATAGTTGTGAAGGCACCAGCAGAAAGTCCAAGCAATTGTGTTGTATTCATAATAATCTTCTTATTACGTTAGAGGTATTCTTAATACCCATGCAAAGATACGTCAACGAAAGAGCGAGGTTGCCAGGATGTAATTTTTTCTGATTCCTGGCGATTTAAAACGATTGCGGAATTATTTTTACGGCTCAGATATCCGATTTCTTCAACTTTAGATAGGCAAAATAATTGAATAGAAAAGTCCACACCAGGGCGATGGCGACTGCAGTAGGACTAACAAAATCCTGTATTTCCTGAAATGCATAGCGCGCAAAAGGCAGAGGCACTAGATTAGTTATGGATTCTAACGGAAAAAATTGTTTCATCCAACCAATGCTTTCTTCAAAACTTTCCCGAAAGAGATTTAGTTTTATAATGGCCTCAATCATGTGTGAAAGCATCAGAAGAACAATTGTAAGTCCTGATCGCTGAATAAAAATCCCTAGCATCAAGGCATAAGATAAAAAAGCAAACACCTCTAAGAAATAAGCGAGGAAAAACTCCATACCAGAAAAGAAATACGTCCATTCAATCTCAGGCGTATAAATCAGACCAGTGACCATTGCAATCAAAAAGATCATCGCCACACTCATCACGCTCAGCAAGAGGTTCGTTAGGATCTTAGAGAGAATAAACTCCCATCGGCTAAATCCATCGATAATATTTTGGCGTATTGTGCGGTATTGATATTCATTGGTTATCGAAATCACTACCATCACCGACAAGACCAATTTAAAAAGTCCACTGATCCAGATAAGGTTCTGCCAGATATCCGGAAAGTGATAAAGCGGCACCCTGTTGATATTTATTGAAGTTCCGAACTCAGCACCTTTGCTTGCGATCCACTTTAAAATTTCCATTCCGCTCGCTGTTGTAAAGCCGAGCGTAAGAAAGTACAATCCACAAATCACCCAGAAGGTGCGATAGCTGGTAAGTTTCTTGAGATCAATCTTTAGGAGATGAAGCATAAAAATCGTTGTTCGGTGTTCGTTATTAGTTGTTCGGTACTATTTACTTGCCGTGGATGAGGTGTCTGCCAAAATTTCCAAAAACTGTTTTTCCAATGTTTTCTTTTTGGTGATCAGATGCGAAACCACTATCCCTTTATCAAACAAAAATCTATTCATATCCTGACTATGGAAACCATCCTTCATCATCACCTGGAATACTCCGTTCTCTTTTTTGATAGAAGCGCTACCTACAAATTCCTTTAACAATACTGAAAGATCATCGTGATACGCCTGTACTTCAACAACTTCCTCCCCTTTACCCACTTCATCCACAGGCCCACAATGCATAAGAGTGCCGCGTTTCAGAACAGCAAAGTGTGAGCAAACTTTCTGTACCTCATCAAGTAAATGACTTGCCAATATGATGGTCTTTCCATCGGCTGCAATCTTTTTGATAATCTCGCGGATTTCTGCGATGCCCATTGGATCAAGACCGTTCGTGGGTTCATCTAGAATTAAAATGATAGGATCGCTAACCAATGCAGACGCAATGGCCAGGCGTTGCTTCATGCCTAATGAATAGGTCTTATACTTATCGTCCTTGCGGGTTGCCAACTCAACCAACTCCAAAACCTTAGGAATATTGTTAGGATTGGCACCTTTGATCATCGCGTTGAGTTCCAGGTTCTTTTGCCCGCTGAGATAGGGGTAAAAAATCGGATGCTCTAACACTGCTCCAATCTTCTTTCTTGTGAGATTAGTTGGCTGCTCGTCAAACCATGAAAAACTTCCGGAGGTAGGATTTACTACACCCATTAACATTCCAAGTGTTGTGGTCTTACCACTGCCGTTTGGCCCGAGTAATCCAAACACCTGACCACGCTTAACTTCCATGTCAAGGTTGCTAACTGCGCAGAGCCTACCGAAATTTTTGGTGAGCTTGTTTATCGAAAGAACTGTTTCCAACGCTTATTTATTTTATTTGACTACTTGTCCTCGTTGTTTTCATGATCATCATCGTCCTCATCTTTGTCGTCATTTCCTTTCTTCTTATCATCATGCGACATGAAGTCCTTAATCTTTCCACCAATATCCGTACTCTCATCGATCGTCTTGAAAAGATCAGTGGCTTTGTTGATAGCGATCTTTCCTACAATATCCAGTACGTACAAGCTTGTGGAATCACTCGCTAAAATAACAGTGCCCTTCACATCACCCTTTTTTTCTTTTATATACACACCAAAGTTTTTGCCCTGAAAACGACTCGTCATCATTTCTTCAAACGATTCACCATTGTATCCGCTGAGTAACTTCTTATAATCTGCACTGCTAAACTTCTCCTTGGTTTTATCAATCATCAAAAACTTCATCTTTTCAATGTCTTTGATCAGTTCATCAAACTCCTTGCTATCGGTTTGATTGAGCATTCGCAAGGTATTTTTGTAGAAGTAAAGGGACAGAGCGTCTTCAAACCGCTTATCCAGATCTTTTGTAGTTTTGGTTTGAGGGTAAGCGATGCTAGCTGAAAGGAGAAATAAGAGGGCTATAGAAAGATACTTTTTCATAAGATTTCTTTACTGATACGTAAAAGTCAGATACGTGGATGAAGTTATCCTTAACGATTTTGGAAAG
>JAYVBN010000130.1:0-2549 GCA_043750455.1 Bacteroidia bacterium
CACCTGGATTCGAATGGTTTTGTGCTCTGGAAGGTTTAGCTCCGGATCTTTTTCAAGAATGTGAATAGCTTCTTCCCTGGCTTTTTGAAGAATTTCCTGGTCCTTACTTAAATCTGCAATGGCCAGATCCAACAGCCCGCTTTGTTGGGTGCCAATCAAATCGCCCGGACCGCGAAGTTTGAGATCGGTTTCGGCAATTTCAAAACCATTGTTGGTGCGCACCATCGTTTCAATGCGCACTTTGGATTCGGCACTGATTTTATAATCGGTGATTAAAATACAATACGACTGATCCGCACCACGGCCAACTCTTCCCCGTAGTTGATGCAGTTGAGATAATCCAAAACGCTCGGCACTTTCAATAATCATCACCGAAGCATTGGGCACATCCACACCCACTTCAATCACCGTGGTGGCCACCATAATTTTTGTTTCGCCTTTTACAAAACGCGTCATCTCAAAATCTTTCGCTTCAGGTTTCATCTTGCCGTGCAAAATGCTGATCGGCAAATCAGGGAAGGCACGTGTTACACTTTCATATCCATCCATCAAATGTTTGAGTTGTAATTTTTCACTTTCATCAATCAATGGATATACAATATACACTTGTCGGCCTTCCTCCACTTGTAACTTTATAAAACCATTGACTTGCAAGCGGTGTGAGTCATACCGATGAGAAGTTTTGATGGGCTTTCTCCCTTTTGGCAATTCATCGATTACTGAGATTTCCAGATCGCCATACAAGGTCATGGCCAGCGTACGCGGAATAGGTGTGGCCGTCATCACCAATACATGTGGATGTAAGCCTGAATTTTTTTGCCACAACTTTGATCGCTGCGCTACACCAAACCTATGCTGTTCATCAATTACAGAAAGCCCGAGGTTGTGAAACTGAACTTCGTCTTCGAGCAATGCATGTGTACCCACCAGAATTTTTAATGTTCCGTTCTGCAACTGTTCGTGCAAAATTTTTCGCGCACTTTTTTTTGTAGAGCCTGTGAGCAGCCCGATGGAAACACCTACACGATCGGCATATTTTTTTAAGCTGCTAAAATGCTGTTGTGCCAGAATTTCGGTGGGCGCCATCAAAGCGGCCTGGGCATTGCTACCAATCACCAGCAACATGCAGATGAAGGCCACAATGGTTTTTCCACTGCCTACATCGCCCTGCAAAAGGCGGTTCATTTGTTTACCCGACTTCATATCAGAATAAATTTCTCTGATTACGCGCTTCTGTGCCTCGGTGAGCGAAAACGGTAAATGATCTTTATAGAAAGAAGTGAGGATGGCAGTATCCCTAAAAACCTGTCCTTTAAATTTCTCCTGCCGAACTAATTTGAGCTTCAGCAGTTGCAGTTGAATAAAGAATAACTCTTCAAACTTTAATCGCTGCTGTGCCTGTGCCAATAGTTCAAGACTTTGAGGAAAGTGTATGTGTAACAGTGCTGCTTTCTTTGTCAGGAAATTATTTTTTTTCAAAAGACTATCCGGCAATGTTTCGCGGATGTGTGGTTGTGCTGCCCGCAAGATTTCCTGTTGAAGCTTTGAAATAAACTTACTGTCGATGTGCCGTGTCTTTAGTTTTTCAGTGAGCGAATAAACAGGTTGAAGAAATCCACCCTTCTCACTTTTGGTGCTTAGCAAATCAATTTCAGGATGCGCGATGGAAAGTGTTTTTCCGAAACGATTTGGCTTTCCAAAAATGACGTACTCAACACCCGGTTTAATTTTCTCAAGTGTCCAGTTGATACCTTGAAACCAAACCAGTTCGAGTTCGCCTGTGCCATCTGTAAAAGATGCGACAAGTCTTTTCTTAAAACCTCCGCCCACAATGCCCATGTTGTTGATCTTACCTTTTATCTGCATCCCGATAGCTATCGGGAGGATCGCTTCATTTACTTCTTTAACTGTGTAAAACTGAGTGCGATCTTCATGGCGGAAGGGATAGTATTGAATGAGGTCGCCAAACGTAAAGAGCTTTAGCTCCTTCTGGAGCAATGCTGCTCGTTGAGGGCCTACGCCTTTGAGGAATTCTATTGAAGTGTCGAAGAAAGACATTGATTAGCTAAATTATTCTTCGAATAAAGGATTACTCGAAAGCAACTTGCTTCTGTGATGAACTGTTAAAATATCAATTCTGCTTGGTGAGATGATTTGATAAATGATCCTATAATTCCCCTCAAGGAGTTGTCGGATAGATGTTGTACCCAACTCAGGGACAATTTTTCCGAAGCCAGGATAGCTCTCCAATATTTTTACTCTTTCGAAGAACCTTTCTGTTTGAATAAAGGCGTATTGCTCAGAATCTTTGGCAATGAAGCTGGCTATGTTTTCAATATCTTCAAGAGATAGTGTTGTCCATCTTACTTCAATAGCCATTTTTTAAGTTTCTCCCGTGCCTCTTGAGTTGTATGTACTTGTCCGGATTTTGACTGCTCAATTCCTATTTCAATCTTTTGCAAAAGAATAATCCGTTCGAAAAGATCGTCAACCGAAAATGAATCGGGTAGTTCGCGAATGGTTTGGATTAATTTCTCTTTGGTGAGCAT
>JAYVBN010000131.1:0-4257 GCA_043750455.1 Bacteroidia bacterium
TTTCCTGTAATTTGACAAACTCGTGCCATAATTTTGATTTTTAGAGCCTTTTAAAAAGGGATTGCAAATATCGGAAAAAGGCCGTCAACTTTCCAAACCTCATTTAAAGATTAATGCCTTTATTGAAGGAAAAGGCCTTCAAAATGGTGATAGTCAGAATTCATCGGATTATAAACTTCTGTGCAGAGGATTTGCCTCCTATGGTAAATCTGGCGATATAAATTCCGGGAGCGAGCTGAGGAAAGGCAAACGAATAGACTTGGTTGGCGGGTATAAAATAAGATTCTGAAACCCTTTGCCCTAAGATAGAGAAAAACTCGACCAGCACATTCCTATCTGGCTTTATGAAAAGGCCATCTGTACTTGAGGTAGGATTGGGGTAGAGTAAAACAACGGGATCTGGTGGCAACTCTTTTCCTTCATCATTTTTTAATATGTAAATCCCGCCTGTTGAATTGCCAACCATGATGGAGGGTTTATCGGTGTTGAATAGATTGACGGCCACAGGCTGAACTTTCCCGCCAAGGTTTTTTGTGGTGTAAGTTTTTATCAGTGGATTGTAGATAACATCAGTTGACCCTACGGGTGAAGGGTTATTTGATCGAATGTCACCGATGATGGTGACAGTGCCACGTTGGTCACCAATAACTAAATCATCCCTGCCATCGGCATCCAGATCAGCAATAGAAAGTGCTGGACTTTGACGGCTTGTGCTCGAACCCAATCCCAGGTAGCTCCCATCTTCCAACATAAAATTATTAGAGCCTGTATTTTTCCAATATTCAACCGCTCCGGTAGAAGAGCCAAGCAATATATCCGGTAGACCATCCTTATTAATGTCATTCATCAGTATATTTTCGGATTGATCAATCTTAAAAGAAATGGGTGCTACGAACAGCGTTGAAAAAGACATACCCTTGTCTGCTTGATTGGTGAGAAAGTAAACAGAAGTAGTTCTTTTTCTCAAATCGGTTGCCGTCATCACCAAATCAAGAAGGCCATCTGCATTCATGTCTGCAAACTGAGGCTTAAGGTTAAAATATTGAAAAGCCGAGAGGTTTGCATAATCTTTTGTTAGTAGGCTAAATGAAGGGCTAGAAGTAGTGCCAGTATTTTCAAATTGATAAATGGTTCCGATAAAATCTTGCCGTGCATAAATGCCAATGAACATATCGAGATCGCCATCGGCATCATAATCTGCGAATGCTGGAGCCGCATTATCGCCTACATCTATCATGTCTGCTTGCAAAAAATTGCTTTTTGAGAAAGTGAAGGTCGGATTTCGCGAAGTGCCGGTGTTGGTGTAGAGCCAAACAGAGTTTTGAAAGTCGCTGCTACTCGAATAGTTTCGTGCATAAATATTGGTCGAAGCGAGTAAATCCAGTTTACCATCGAAGGTAACATCTTCCAGAAAGGGTGCCGGAAAAATATACATCGCTATAGGTAAGGAAGACGGGAAGGTTACTGCATCCGTCATTACTGCAAAATCCTTGTCACCATTATTTTTTAGTAGGTAAACACGAGAGCAGCTTTCTTCAGAAAATAGTAGTTCACGATCTCCATCATTATCCATGTCAAAGGTTAACAATGTTTTTCCACCGGCATGTTCGGTGCGGCCACCACCTAATTGTGCGCAGGTTTTTCCAAAGGCAAATTTGCCACACGAACATTCTTCAAACCCTCCAAAGTTTTGAGTCACACGTTTGAGTTGCATAGAGTCGCACCGACCTGTAAGTTCCATGCTTAAATTCTTGTGGTACTCGACTGTGCCGGCTCCAACAAATTTTACATTAAGAACATCCAAGTCTCCATCGCCATCGATATCATCAATAGCAGGAATGTCAGCTTCATTCACTTTCAGATTAATACTACCGCTAAATCCTATTGTCAAAAGAGGCGAGCCAGGATGATAAGGACGCCATGAAAGATTTTCCCCTGGCTTAGTCGTGTTAACAAAAACAATTATTCCAAACGGATCGCTCGTGAACAAATCTTTCTTGCCATCGCAGTTAAAGTCGCGTAGCAACATCCACTGGCTAACTTCAGTAGGAAAAAGTGATTCGTATTCCGGATAATACTCCCATTTGTTATTCAGATTAAGGAATGTAAAAATTTTTGCTGCCCCCCGATCATAAATTGCCAGGTCTTGTTTTGTATCCCCATTTAAATCCAATGTATTAATCTGGGCAGAGTTAAGGCCGCCTGCCCATGGTAAAGAGAGGGGTTTGCCATCCACTTCTACAGGTATACTCTGATCAATTTGATAGGTGAATTGCGCAGCCAATGCCTGTGGAAGAAGAAAAACGGTAAGAAAGAATAATAATCGAGGCACAGGGAATAACTTTACAAGGCAATAACGCTCAACTCGTTTGCTTATCAAAAGTATTGACACAAAATGATCATCGAAGAACTCTATCGCAACTATTTAGAAACCGGAAAAGTTTCTACGGATACACGCCAGGTCACCCCAGGCTCGGTATTTTTTGCATTGAAAGGGGACAAGTTCAATGCAAATGAATTTGCTGCAGAAGCGTTGGCCAAGGGTGCGAGCTATGCCGTAGTAGATGATGAACGATTTGTGAAAGGCGACCAATATATTCTGGTCGAAGATTCTCTTGTGGCCTTGCAAAAACTAGCGAAGCACCATCGCAGTCAGATAAAAATACCTGTTATTGGATTGACAGGTTCGAATGGAAAGACTACAAGCAAGGAATTGCTGAATGCAGTCCTTAGTAAAAAGTATAAATCCTATGCCACCAAAGGAAATCTTAATAATCACATTGGTGTTCCACTTACCATTTTAGCTATTGATAAAACAGTTGAGATAGCTATTGTTGAGATGGGAGCCAATCATCTTGGTGAGATCGCATTACTTTCATCCATTGCTAATCCAACACATGGATTCATCACCAACATTGGCAAAGCGCATATTGGCACGTTCGGAGGATTTGAAAATATTATCCGCGGTAAATCAGAATTGTATCAGCACTTGATAGGGAATGATGGAATTGTTTTTATCAATTCGCAGAGTAATGTCCTTTCAAATATGGCCAAGCGATTTAAGTCGCCTCTTATGTATCCTGCTGTTGGCGATTATTATTCATGCGAGCTAATGGAATCAGATCCGTTTGTAAAAATCAAATCGGAGAATGGAGAAGTGGTGCAAACACAAATGATTGGAGGGTATAATTTTGAAAATATTGCGGTGGCATTGTGCATCGGAAAATATTTTGAGGTTGACGCTAAGCTTGCGAACAAAGCTGTGGCAGAATATGTGCCTGGCAATATGCGTTCTCAGGTTTTAGAAAAAGGAAGTAACACAATTATATTGGATGCCTACAATGCTAATCCAAGTTCAATGCAGGCAGCAATTGATAATTTGGCGAGCATGAAGGCCGAAAAAAAAGTAGTTTTTCTGGGTGACATGTTTGAGTTAGAAGAAGAAGCGGAAAATGAGCATCGCAATCTTGGAAGATTGTTAAAAGAAAAAAAATTCCACCGGGTTTATCTCTGTGGAAAGTTAACGCGGTTCGCTAAAGAAGAATTTCCAGAGGCTTTGCATTTTGAAAATAAAGACTTGCTTATGGATGAACTAAAACGAAACCCTATAAAGGACTCCACCATTTTAGTAAAGGCGTCACGGGGGATTGGATTAGAGACGGTTTTGGAAGTGATTTAATTCTCCAAGAAATTTAGTCATAAATATCTTTTCTATTCCCGAGGTCAATTACGTCAACCAGTAAGGTCTTATCAAAGATCTAGTAGATCACCCTATAGTCTCCAATCCGGATTCTGTAACCATCGCGCCCCCTTAGCTTTTTGTAACCTGCGGACGGGGATTGTCAGCTAATTCTTGAATGGCTTGAAAAATGGGCTTGGCAATATTGTCGGAAAGTTTATCTAATTGCTTCTTTGCTCTTTTGGATAAGCTAACGGAATACTTAATCATTTTTCGCCTTTCGATTTCTCAGATAATCACTAAAAAGGATTCGCTGACCATCATCTTCTTTTTTTGCCTCATCGTATAGTCGAACATCCTCTATGTCTTCAAGATCCTCTATCATTTTTTGATAATTCTTTATAGGAAGAATAACGGCTACCTTGTTACCGTGATCATCAGTTACAAATTGAGTTTTCATAAATTATTTGATTTTATAGAGTCAACGTGTTGCTAAGTGAAGTGACCGTTCTATATCTTTATGCAAAGATAATCCGCTTATTGAAGAATTAAAAGACCCACTAGGGGATGAGACATTC
>JAYVBN010000132.1:0-6111 GCA_043750455.1 Bacteroidia bacterium
GTGAAGCTCGTTTACTTCTAAAACAAAAAGGAATTAAAGCAGCTTTCTTTCTTCAATTTGGATACCCGGGAGAAACGAAAGAAGACATTGCTGCTACACTTCAAATGGTTCTTAACCTCATGCCAGATGAAATCGGGATATCTGTTTCTTACCCCTTGCCGGGAACTAAATTTTACGAAAATGTGAAAGCCGGATTGCACGAAAAGCAAAACTGGAGTGACTCGGATGATCTTGCCATGATGTTTGCAGGAACCTACAGTTCAGCTTATTATAAAATCCTTCATCGGTACATACATAATCGCTACCGAATTCAACGAGGCATCAACCAAGTGAAGGATTGGATTAAGCAACCCGGAATTCCGATGGCATTGGATCTTAAGAGAATTGCTTCTATGGTATTTCATTTTCCGCTTGCGCTGATTAATGCATTTCAACTTCATCAATTGCGTAAGGCCAATGGCAACAATTGAATCGATGGTAAGTTCAGATAACCCTGTAAATCGCGCCTTTAGTAAGCAGTCACTCGCTTACGATTCAGATGATCAAGTAAACCGAGTGCTTCAAGACATGCGTCAACAAGTTTATCGCCATGTGGCTTTCTTCATGAAAAAGGGAAGTGAAATTTTAGAGCTAAACTCCGGAACCGGAATTGATGCGTTACACTTTGTTCATCAAGGTCATCGGGTGTGCGCCACAGATTTGTCGGATGGAATGGTTGCACAAATTGAAAAGAAAATACATGATCATCAATTGAAAGATCGCCTTACCTGTCGGCAACTTTCGTATGATCAATTGCACCAACTGAATGGACATAAATTTGATTACCTATTCTCCAATTTTGGTGGCCTGAACTGCATTGATGATCTTTCCAAAGTAACAATGAACCTCCCTACCCTATTGAATCCCGGTAGTTTTGTTACGTGGGTGATTATGCCACCGGTTTGTCCATGGGAGTTGCTGTGGATTTTTAAAGGTCATGGCAAGCAGGCTTTCAGGCGTTTCCATAAAGCCGGAGTGATGGCACATTTGGAAGGAGAATATTTTAAAACCTTCTATCACTCTTTGGCACAGATCAAAGAAGCATTCGGATCGCAATTTAAATTCATGAAGTCCGAAGGACTCTGTGCTTTGTCACCACCTCCTTCGCGTGGAGATTTCCCTATAAAGCATCCATGGCTATATCATTCTCTTCAAACGATGGATTCTTTGGTAAGAATAAACTTTCCATTCAATCGGTGGGCGGATCATATTATTGTTACGTTTCAATATACTAAGGCATGAGAATATCGGCAAGAAGTCTTCTTGTAATAGATCGCTTCTTTTGGCTACCGCATAAGTTAACTGAACTAATCTATTCCCGATCCGGAAGTTTTGATCCACGCTCAGATCATACTTTCGTGATCAAACTAATGGGGATGGGAAGTCTTATCCGATTTGCATCACTCTGCGAACAGTATCAGGTTGATAAAAATAAAATGACACTGATTACTTTCTCACGTCAGCAAGAGATCTGTCAACTATTCGGGTTCCCCCATCTTTTTATCATTCGATCGGATAGCCCGGTCCGTTTTTTCGGAGATTGCCTATGTTTATTTCGCAAAGTAAGAAAGAAGAATCCCTCCCATATAATAGATTTTGAACGTTGCTCACATGCGGTAAGTTTGTTTCGCCTGTTGCTGGCAATTCGGGGAAAGTGCAATTCCCTTTCTTTCGAGGCGGGACGTTCTGTTAATCAAAAAAATCTTGTCATTCATCCTGCTGATAAAATATCGCTCGAACAACTGTTTCTGCTTGGGATCGAGAAGATGACAAAGACTTTCAATAAGACTATTACTACCTACGCGATTAAGGTGCACCAAAAAAAAGTATTGATTAACATCAATGCCAGTGACTTTCTATTGGCCAGACGATATCCGATTGAATCCTATGTAGAGGCGATTGGACAACTTCATCAAGCCGACCAAAATCTTCAATTCCATTTAACCGGATCAGCTCACGAATTTGAATACGTTCAAAAATTAGCCAGTCAGTTAGCCGGCTTACCCATTCATAACCAGGCCGGCAAATGGAATCTCTCACAACTAATTCATGAGTTTTCAACTTGCGCTCTCTTTATTACCGGTGATTCGGGACCTGTTCACCTTGGCATTCATTTAAATATTCCGATGCTGGCTCTTTGGGGCCCTACTCAAGCAGCTCATTTTGGGTATAGACCAACAAAAAATTTAATTTCTCTTTCTCTTCTATTGGGTTGTTCTCCTTGCTTTACTCATCCCGACTCGAAACCAGCTATTTTTTGTAAGGGGAGAATAGATTGCCTTGCGAATTTATCTCCCTCTCTCGTTAAGCAAGAAGCAATTAAATTACTTTCTCAGTCTACTCCACTAAGAAGTATTAACTTTCCTTCATCCTGGGAGTATCAAAACTTCATAAAACCGGAAGATAGTCTTGCCATCTGAATTGAAAAAAATAGCGGAGTACCTTTTCTTGAGTTTCTTTATCGGGCTCTTAATTATAAAAGGGATTATTCCGGCATGGCGATCTGTACATAGCGATTTCGCCAACTATTATGTCTCCGCCTCCCTTGTAGCCGATGGTGTTTCGTTGGAGAACATCTATGATAACGAGTGGTTTCAAAATAGAATTACCGACTATGGTATTGATACTCCCGGAAAATTTTCTCCCTTTCCTCCGTTGACAGCATGGATGATGTTGCCGCTCACCCCATTCGAGCCCCTTACTGCCCAACGCATGTTTACAATCTTAAATATATTTTTTGTTGCCCTTGGTATGGTGGCCCTGAAAAAAATCACGAGCCTGACGTGGGTTCAATGCACCATCGTCCTTTTGGGTTGCGGGTTGGGAATCATAAACAATATCGCCTTTGGACAGATCTATTTAGTCATGATGGTTTTTATGCTCTTTGCTTTTCATCTTATAAACTGTAAATTTTATGTTGCAGCCGGAATTGTTTTGGGCTTCTTTACTGCCTTGAAGTATTTTCCAATTGTAATTATAGGAAGTTTATTTTTAGTTGGCATCTCACAACAAAAAAAGAATGATTCCGGATTTAATGGAATCTTAAGCAATTCAAATTTGCAAGTTGCATTCTTTTCAATTTTCACCTTGGCGGTGCTATGGATCATTCAATATTTCTATTTTGGAAGTCAGGTGCTCACCGATTTCCTACACTCCGCTTTTATCCCTCATCTGGATGGAACTCTTACCGGACAAGGCCTTTATAGTTTCCATTTCCAGTCATGGGACAATCTCTTCCGAAACTTATTCGTGTATAGCAAAGAATTTAATCTACACCCTGCTTTAAATTGGCCTCAAGGGCGAATCATTTTTAAAATAGTAATTACGCTAATCATATCATCTCTGCTCTTTTTGAATCTTTATAAGTATTGGCTTGCTCCATTGGCGGAAAGATGGCTCGTCTATCTTTCTATGCCCATGTTGGCGGCCTTAGTCCTGCTTCCCGCTTCCGCCACCTATCATTTTATTTTGCTCGTTCCTCCCCTTGCCTTGCTCATGAGCAGATCACTGCTTACAAAGAGAACAATGTATTTTATGCTGACTATTTATGGATTGATTGGATTAATCCCTTACGGGTTAGCATTTACACTGGGCCATACTTTGGGTTTATTTTTTGCCTATCCCAGACTTTGGTTGATGACTATCTTGTTTCTTGTTGTATCCTATGGACTGCTTCAACGGAAACGCCTCTTTCGTACATAGTATGGCTAAATCCTTTACGGTACTCAATCGTGTAAAACTGATTGCCTTGGGGGGAATGTCGAAAGTCATTGTCTCGCTCAGTTCGGTTGTTACCTCGTTTATCATCATTCGCTGGCACTCCGCCACCCTATGGGGCGAAGCGGTAGCCTATATTCTATTCCTTGATTTTAGTTTCTCCATTATCGCATGGGGAGCTACTCCATTTTTGATTCGAGAATTCAGCTTTCACCCAAAAAACATAAAAACGAGTTGGGTCAAGGCTTTCTGGTCGCGTAGCCCCCTACTGATTTTATTTGTGATGGTTTTACTTTTTCTTCCTTTTTCAATAGAGTCTAAAGTCGTACTTGTGATCTGGGCCATCGCCAGATATGTATATCATTCCTTTGAATCTCTAATTCAATTTGAAAGAAAATTTATTTTTTCGTTTGCCATCGAGTCGCTTGGATTAGCGATCATTCTTATTCCCATTTTTCTTTTACCAACACCTATTGACGTTCATAGCGTCATTAAGTTATTCGCCATCAGCATGCTATTTAAAGCAATGATAAGTTTCACTTTCTTTCGATCATTTCTGGCTTTTCAATGGCCTCAAAAAGAATATTACACAGTTGCTTTTCCATTCTTGCTTCTGACTTTCAGTGGTATGCTACAGCAACGTGCCGATCTATACTGGGTAGCCTATTATCTACCTGAAGATGAAACTGCCAAGTATCAGGTATTCATCAATTTGTTGATTTTTGCACAATTTTTGGCAAGTCTACTGCTAAGTCCTTTTGCGAAGAATATTTTTCGGCTATCTCAAAATTCAATCGCTAAACTTGAAAGAAGATTCATTCTACTTGGAGTTCCCCTCTCCGGAATATGTATACTAGGAATCTTTATTGTTGTTAAATTCTTCTATCACCTTGAACTCTCTCTCCTTCTCCATGCGTTTGGTTTTTTCTACATACTGGCATTTTATTTTTATTTGTTAAAGAACTATGAACTTGGAAAATTATTTCAGCAAACAAAAGTTTCTATTTTCTCTTTAGTTGCTAGCACCATCACTATTCTGCTAAGTATTTTATTGACACCGCTGTTTCATTTAGAAGGAGCCCTGCTGGCTGGATTAGCGGGTCAGCTAACGCTCATCTTACTTTATCAATATAAATCAACAGGTATCTATGCCGCTCGTTAGTATCGTTACCTGCACTTATAACCGTGCACATTTGATTGGGGAAACCATTCAAAGTGTGATAGCTCAAACTTTTCAAGACTTTGAATACATTATCGTTGATGATGGCTCTGATGACAACACTGAAGAAATTGTTCAATCCTTTAATGAGCCACGTATTAACTATTTTAAACATGAACGAACCCGTGGGCATTTGAGCAGGCTAAGAAATTATGCGCACCAGCAGTGTTCCGGTAAATTCATCGCTTATATTGATTCCGATGATCTGTGGGATAAAGATAAACTAGAACTTCAAATACGTGAATTAGAAAAAGATAAAGCTGTCGGTTTTTCATTTACGGATATCATCATTTTCAATCAGGAAGGTGTCATTCGAACTAGCATTTATGGTAAGTCGGGATTATTTACCGGCTCCGTGTTTCCTTCCATGCTCCGGAATGAATTAATCATTTGTCACACTACATTAGTAGTGAAGGCTTCCTGCCTTGAAAAAATAGGACCGATGGATGAACTTATGCATTCCGGTGATCATGATTTGGTATTTCGGTTAAGTTGTTATTTTGATGCGTGCGTCATTTATCTACCCCTGGTGCAGGTACGAAAGCACAGTCAAAACAGCACAAGTAGTCATTTACTTTCATTGCGATTATTGAAGGAGCATCATCAAACTATTCATAAACTATTTACGGACAAGCTAATTTCTAAATCTGAGTACAAACAAGCCATGGCCGCCTCAAGCTATTCCTTTGGCGTGCAGGTTATGACTGCTAAAGATTATTCTTCTGCCGTCAGTTATTTTATAAAATGTATTACAATTACCCCTTGGAAGGGAAAAGCCTGGATACGCCTGATGATGGCTTTAATCCAAAATATGCATTAGAATTTTCCATTGCACAATCCGGCTTTAACGAAACAGGTAGTGCGTTTCTAACTTTCTGTTTTCGCGCCACTGCGCATAATAGCGATGGACATGTGTCAATGGATCTATATTTTTTATTACAGTGGCATTCACAGTTCTGTAAATAAAAATACGATGAATGCTAACATCAAAATGGTCAAAATATTCCAACTCGCGATATACTCCCACTTCAGCAGGAAGCGGAAATCCAAAATTAGCAGAGACGGCCTCTTCCAAATGAAAGGAGGATCTGTCCGTCATGGGTTGCATGTGCCGTTTACCTAAGCCATATGCCAGC
>JAYVBN010000133.1:0-13316 GCA_043750455.1 Bacteroidia bacterium
GTTGGTTCATGGTGATAGATTCCGTTAACTTTTTTTGATCGGGTGCTGCCAGCGGAGCAGGATCGATGTTAGTAGCAATCAGTTCAATTTTTTTCAGAGGGTCTAAAAGACCCATTGTCTCTATATTAGAATTTAAGGCAAAATACCCCGGAACAATTCCAATCAGGATTAGCATTACCAACCCAACACCTTTCTGTCCATCATTTTGGCCATGAAAAAAACTTACTCCTGTGCAGGTGAGTAAAAGTATTGCTCTTATCCAGGGTGGAGGGGGAGTGTTTTTTTTAGGCTCTTTAAATAAATCATCTCCTGTTGGGCTATCCTTTGTGAGGTTGCGAAGTAAGAACATCAGGATGATTACCATCGTAAATCCAAAGAGTGGAGAAACTAAAAGTGAGAGACCAATTTTCTGGGCTTGTCCCCAGTTGACGGCAACACCTTCGGCACTTGGAAGCAAGGAATAAGCAATGCCTACGCCAAGGATTGAGCCAATCAAAGTATGAGAACTGGAGCATGGAATGCCGAGATACCAGGTAGCAAGGTTCCATGCAATTGCGCTTATTAAAAGTGCAGCGACCATAGAAATACTATGAGCGATATTTTGATCAATAAGCGATTCTACCGGCAGCAGATTTACGATGCCCATTGCCACAGTAATTCCCCCTAAAAAAACACCTAAGGAATTCATAAAACCTGACCAGACTACTGCTACCCAGGGCTTTAGTGAGTTGGTATAGATGACAGTTGCCACGGCATTGGCGGTGTCATGAAACCCATTAACGAATTCGAAACCGCAGGCTGCAACAAGGCAAAGCACCAATAAAACCGCATAGGAAAATTCTAACTCGAACATGATTAGAAATTAAAGTGTTGATTTAGGCTGAAATCGGGTAAAGGTAAGATTACACTGATCGTTCAATGTTATGCAATTGTTAACATATTACCGACTTCTTTTGTCCAAGATTATTATAAAATCAACTCTGAACAATGGCCATTCTCAACTATTCAACTTCAATTATTCATCGCTTTGAAAGCCAATGGTTTAGAGTTCAATTCTTTTTTTAACTAGTCTCTTGACTTCGAATTTCAAAAAAAATACGCCCTTTGTAATAGCAATAAACCCTGAAGTGATTTGGCACATTTAATGGCATTAAGAATCGGGTTAATCGACCGTTTCTAGCACAAATTTGAGCGTTTCCAAGTCCATAAGGTTCAATACATTTGTTAGATTCATGAAGATCGAAATAAGAGGACATCAGCTAACCATGCATCCCGAAAAGGCATTGGTATTGATGGCTGATAAGGTTTTATTGCTGGCCGATTTGCATTTTGGGAAGATCAACCATTTTAGAAAATCCGGAATAGCTGTTCCTTCAAAGGCAAATGATCGGAATTCAGAGCTTCTAATCGATTTGCTAAACAGAGTAAAACCAGAGCGGGTAATTTTTCTGGGTGACTTGTTTCATAGCCACTATAATGAAGAGTGGGAGGTGCTGGGCCAGGTGCTCCATCATTTTTCATCGTGTAGTTTTGAGTTAGTGAGAGGCAATCATGACATCATGAGCAATCTGCAATATGACCGGCACAACATGCAAATTCATGAAGGCGCATTGAAAATCGGTCCGTTTATTCTCACACACGAACCACTTGAAAAACCAGAAGATGATTTCTATAATATTGCCGGGCACATTCATCCGGGAGTTCACTTGACAGGCAACGGCAGGCAATCTTTAACATTACCTTGTTTTCATTTTGGCAAGCACCAGTGCATCATGCCGGCTTTTGGTTCCTTTACGGGATTGGCGAAAATAAATCCTAAAAAACAAGATCAGATATTTGTGATCGCAGAAGGCAAAATTTTAAAAGTAGATCAGCCATAAAAATGATAAAGTACATCCTTGGGTTTTTATTTATCTCCACATCGGTAGTTGCTCAAGACACAACCCGTTTATCCATGCTGTTTATTGGAGATATTATGCAGCATGACTCCCAAATAGAAGCGGCATATGACACGCTAACTAAAAAGCATGACTACGCCTCCTGCTTTCAATATGTAAAACCTTACTTCGATTCTGTTGACCTTACCATTGGTAATCTTGAAGTTACACTGGGTGGCTTGCCCTATAAAGGTTATCCTTTATTTAGTGCGCCCGATGAATTGGCAAAGAGCCTGAAAGATGTCGGTTTGGATATATTGGTTACAGCCAATAATCATTGTGTAGATAGAGGAAGGCAAGGGCTTGACCGTACGATCATGATGCTGGATAGTTTTAACATTTCTCACACCGGCACTTTTACAGATACTGTTAATAGGATGAATGACTATCCATTGATTGTTCACCAAAATGGTTTTGTTCTATCCATACTGAACTACACGTATGGAACCAATGGAATGCCTGTGGAGAAACCAAACATGGTGAATAGAATTGACCCTGCTGTGATAAAAAAAGATTTAGAGAAAGCAAAAGGATTTAATCCGGATGCGATCATTGTTTTCATGCATTGGGGGTCAGAGTATCAAAGCTTGCCAAGTAAATTTCAAAAAGAGCTTACCGACTTCTGCTTTTTACATGGAGCCAAATTTGTAATTGGATCGCATCCTCATGTTCTTCAACCTATAGAATGGAGAAAGGAAACAGATCAGTTTGTTGCCTATTCGCTTGGAAATTTTGTTTCCGGACAGCGGAAGCGATATACCGATGGCGGCCTTATGTTAAAAGTTGAACTTGAAAAAATTACTCAGGCGGACAGCAGTTCTACAACTCGCATAGCCAATTCAAACTATCAGTTGGAGTGGGTGTACCGCACGTCTGGAAAGAACAAAAAGTATTTTGTCCTTCCTGCAAATCAATTTGAGGAAGAGCTTTCTGAAGCGGGATCAAAAACAGTTCAATCAAATTTAACCTTGCCTCTTATCGATAAAAAAGCCTTTCAGTTATTTCTGGATGACTCTCGAAAGCTTTTTAAATCACACAATTTGAATATTGAAGAGGGAACGATTAAATAGTTCTAGCTTTTGAATTCAATATTCATGATTGAATGATACACCCTTAAAACCTTCAAGGTTGAACTTTAAATTTTGAACTTTGAATCTTTCTGGGATTTCTTTTTTATCGTCTTTTTTTCTTTCCGCCACCCGGCTGTCCACTTCCCCCAGTGAAGATGAGCCCTATTGAAAATTCCAGTCCGGTAAAATCTACTTTAGCATCCTGAAAGTCTAGTTGCTTTGTTTGATTAATTCCATTGAGTGTGCCTCCTGTGTAGGAACCTGTAAGCGGAAATTTTGCCTGACTTGATAAATAGTTTGTCTCCAGCGAAATTCCAAATTGATTGGTTACATAAAAAGTAAGTTCAGCCCCAAACAAATAGCCAAACCCGGGATGGTTGGCATACTGCAAATCAGAATTCGCCACATCCCATCCTTCAAATTTTCTCAAGGCCCTATCAATGTTTCCATAATCTAATTTTTGTGCGAAGCCATAAAAGAAAAATCCACCACCTTTTAAATCCAGTTCAACACCTTTGCCTTTTAATTGAAATACTAATTCTCCTGGAACCATAATAGTGAAGTTTGGTCCAAGCAGTGGATCTTTAGATTCGAATGGAAGCCCTTTCATGTTTAAGCCCGACATGCGATAAAGTGAAGCTCCCGTTTCCAGCGCGATGAACCGGTTTAAGTCAACTCCTATGCCTCGAATGGAAAACGGACTGATGGGAGTGGAGAAGTATCCGTTTTTAGGAATAAAGTAGGAAAAGGATAAGCCCACATTTTGCGCAATAGACGGGATGGTGAAAACAAATCCCATGATCACTGCGAGTAAAATTTTTTTCATATCGCTTTAAAGTAAAACTGTAAAATAAATCAACGCTTATTGTAATCCGTAAACAAGCCCTGCATATAGGCTTTGCCCCATTTAAGGTTGTCATCCTTGCCTTGTTGTTTGATGAATTTTTTAAAATCAAAATCATATACATTTTCATTCTCAGGATCAATGTATCCGTAGCCATTGTGAAAGATGTAAGTGGCAAAGGGCTTCACGTTTTTTGATAATATGTCTTTGCTAAACTTAAATTCGGTAGCAGGAGTTTTCAGTTGAGCTAAAAGTGTTTTGGCGATGTCGGTTTGCCCGGCAAAAGTTTTGATCACCGTATCACTTTTTGTAATAGCTCCACCAAGCCACAACATGGGTATTTTAAAACGTTCTTTTTCCTTTAGCTCCTCCTGGTTGGGATGGCGGTGTCCATGATCGGCTGTTATAATAATCCACGTATTTTTCCACCACGATTTTTGTTTGGCCTGCGCAATAAAATCACCAAGACATTTATCGGTATAGATGCATGAGTTGAGAAACATTGAGCCATCATCATTTCCCTTGATAACTGGTTTCATAGGAACGTCAAATGGTTCGTGACTACTTAGGGAAAGCATTACTTTAAAGAAGGGATTGGAAGCTGTATCGCATTCAGTTAGCAATCGATCAAAAACAAACTGATCATGAACACCCCATTTGGAATTGTCAAGGTTAGCGTCAAAATCATCGTCTTCTGTAATGTGGCTGAAGCCGGCAGAGGTAACATAAGATTCCATATTCGCGAAACTGATATCGCCACCATAAACAAAGGAAGTACTGTATCCCAAAGAATTGGCCGATCTGGGTAAGAAAGGAAGTGATTCTGTTTTGTTTGGAAATTTAATAATAGAAGTAAGTGGTTGAGCGGGGTATCCGCTAAGGATAGATACAATGCCCTTGTCGGTTCGGTCACCACTGGAGTAAAAATTGTCAAAGAGTATTCCTTCATGTGTTAACTTATTGAAGTTAGGTGTAATGCTGTCCAACCCACCAAGAGGTTTGATAATCTTGGCAGTGAAACTCTCTAACACAATTAAAATAATATTGGGCTTGGGAGTGGAGAGAAATGAACTTGAATCGAGTTCTGATGTCATCATTTCTGCTAATAACGCCTCTGATTCTATAGGGTCATAAAAGTCTTTCGCGTATTTATGAGATTTGGTTGAAACAACACTCAAAAAGAAATTCCACACTACATTAATGCCTGCGTGATTGGGAAAGACCTTGGTCTTATGAAAGTAGACCGCACCTGTATTTAAAGGCGCAACTGTAAAACTGCTTCGGATAGGAATGAACAAAGCACCTGTAATCAGAAACATGATGATGGACCAAAACGGCCTGATGGGATGTAAGCGCAGAAATAATTTTGCGATTCGCGCATAGTAGACCCAAATGAACAGACAAAAGAGGGTTGCAAAAATGAATAACAGCAAAACAAGACTGTAAGGATTTACACTGGCTATACCCTCTCCTCGAGCATACATGAGTGGAGTGGTGTCCATTCGAAAACCCCAATGTTTATAAAGCTCAAGATCCGCAACTACAATGGAAGTACAGAGAAGAAGAGAGACTGTAACAATGGCATTGTTAATATAATAGATGACTTTGCTATTGGTAAGTATAGAAGCGGTGAGGAGCAGGCCGCTAAGAATCAGGCAATAACCAGCCATTGCCAGATCCATACGCAGCCCAAGGAAGTTGAGTGTAAGTATTTCAATAGGTTTTAGCGAAGAGGTTTGACTAAAGTGATAAAGAAGAAATACGAGACGACTAACTACAAAAAAAACAATCCAGTATAAACCAATCCAGCCAAAAAGCTTAAGTCGTTCCTTCATAATTTAATGCACGAAGATAGTACAACCTGATAATTCTGAGGCCACTTATCATAAAGATGTTATAAGAGAAGTTAAAAGGTATTATTTTTCGGAAAATATGATTGGCCTCAGCCTCGAATTACTTTTAAGCAAATGAAAAAATACATTCTCCTCCTTGTTATTACTCTTCTTTTCTCGTGTGCTGAAAAGCAACTGCCAGCGGATATGATCATTACAGGAGGAGCTATTTATACGGTTGATAAGAATAGCCCCGTAGTAGAGGCGGTAGCTGTTATAAATGATAAGATACTGTATGCAGGAGATTTATCAGGAATAGAAAAATTTAAAGGAGAGCAAACGCAGTTCATCGATCTGCAAGGCAAAACAATGACGCCAGGTTTCATTGAAGGTCATGGGCATTTTTTTGGTGTGGGCTATTTTGAATTAGATCTCGACTTAATGAAAGCAAAAAACTATGACGAGATAGTAGAGATGGTTCGTGTTGCAGCTGAAAAAGCACCGCCTGGTCAATGGATTTTAGGAAGAGGCTGGCACCAGGAAAAGTGGGACACATTGCCGGCAAAGATGGTAAAAGGATTTCAAACGCATGAGAAACTCAGCGCTGTATCTCCGAATAATCCGGTTGTTCTTGAGCATGCCAGCGGACATGCGGTTCAGGTAAATGCAAAGGCAATGGAGATAGCCGGAGTTAACCAATTATCCAAAGAAAACTTACAAGCGGTTTCTGATGAAGGTGGAGAAATAATAAGAGATAAGAATGGAAACCCAACAGGTATTTTTAACGAGTTGGCCACGAGCCTAATTTATAAACATTTGCCAGTAGCTGACAATGAACGCGATCCTCAGGCGATTGAGTTGGCCACCGAGGCTTGCCTGAGAAACGGGATCACAAGTTTTCACGATGCTGGCGCGACTCGTAGAAACATTGAGCTTTTTAGACAAGCAAAACAAGATGGAACTCTCGGTGTACGGCTTTATGTAATGCTGGGCGGAGATGATAAAGGACTGGTGAATGAATGGATTAAGAAAGGACCCGAAATTGATTCCACTAACTGGCTAACTATTCGATCTATCAAACTTTACTGTGATGGTGCTTTGGGATCAAGAGGAGCCTGGTTATTGGGACCCTATGCTGATCGAGCCGATTTCTTTGGAATGGCAACCATATCGATGGACTCTGTACTTTCAATCTCTCGAAGATCATTGAAGTCAGGTTTTCAGGTTTGTTCCCATGCTATTGGCGATCGCGCCAATCGTGAAATATTGGATCGCTATGAGGTTGCCTTTAACGAGAATCCTGAAAAAGCTAAAGACCACCGCTTTAGAATTGAACACGCTCAGCATCTTCATCCGAATGACATTCCAAGATTTGGAAAACTTGGTGTGATCCCCGCCATGCAAGCTGTTCATTTGTCATCTGATCGTCCGTGGGCAATTGATCGCCTGGGCGAAAAGAGAATCAAAGAAGGTGCCTATATGTGGCAGTCTCTTTTGAAATCTGGTGCAAAAGTGATCAATGGAACAGATGCACCTGTTGAGCCTATCAATCCAATAGCAAGCTTTTATGCATCTGTAAGTCGGAAAACTTTGAAAGGTGAACCGGAAGGTGGTTATGAGCCCGAAGAGAAAATGACGCGTGAACAGGCGCTTATATCCTATACGTTGGATGCAGCCTTTGGTGCCTTCGAAGAAAAAATAAAAGGCTCCATTGAGGTTGGGAAATTAGCTGACTTCACCATTTTCTCACAGGATATTATGAAGGTTAATGAAAGTGAACTTTTAAAAACCGAAGTAATGATGACGGTGGTAGGGGGAAAGGTACTCTTCAAAAAATAGGTCAAAAAAATCCCCTGAACTATCAGAGGATTTTACTTTTATGAATGCACCTTAAATTATTACTTAAGAAACTTACGAGCTCTTTCCATCAACATGTTCCGGTCTGCGGTTATGGTTGGATCACTGTAAATACGTGAAGAAAGTTCACCGACAACACCCTTCTTGTACCCCAGCTTCTCAGCTATTTGTTCGCAAAAATGAATCTCACTTTTAAAAACCTGACCATCGCTTTTCATAAGCTGAATAAGGTAATAAAGATTTTCAAATTTTTGATCTTCGGATAGTGAAGAAAGATCTCCAATGTGCTGTGGAGCTTGCAACATTTTATCAATTTCATCCTTAGGAATACCATTGGATTTTCCAATCATGTGAATGACTTTGGCTTCTTTTTCGGCAACTTTGCTATCGCTGGCTGCCAGATTTATCAAAATATTAAGCTGTTGTGTAATCATATAAATTATTATTTGACAAAATTACTTTCTAGAGGAACGAAATTTAATGAAAAAACTGATAATTCGTACCTGCACCAGAAAAAATCCCGTATTGTTTGATGGTAGTAAGCAACCCTTAATTTCGCACTGTGTCTTTACCGCAAAATCTGAAAATAATGAAAGCAATCATCTCTCTCTTTTTCCTTTTTACCTCAACTGGTCTCGTTTTGGCTCAGGAGAGCGAAACCAGAGCTATTGACTCTTTTCGAGGGGTAAAATCCAGTCAGGCAATTGACGTATACCTTAAAAAGGGAACAAAGGAAAGTGTGAAGGTGGAGGTTTCTGGTACAAGTTTAAGTAATGTGATCACCGAAGTTTCAGGCACCTATTTGAAGATTCGCATGCGCGAGGGCAATTACAAAAACAATAATGTCAAAGTGTATGTTACATATGTTACACTCGAAAAAATTTCGGCTAGTTCAGCCTCAAGTGTTTATTCTGAAGGCCCCATTAATGCAAACAATTTTGAAATAGATATTTCAAGTGCCGCTTCCGTTGAAGTCAATCTCGATGTGAAGGATCTTACCGTTGATGCTTCAAGTGCTGGGGATGCTGTACTCGAAGGAAAGGCACGGTCACTTACGGTTGACGCAAACAGTGCTGGAGATGTGGATGCTTATGGTCTTGCGAGTGATGTTGTGAGAGCCAACGCAAATAGTGGAGGCAGTGTGAAAGTTAATGTGATCAAAGAGTTAGATGCTCATGCAAATAGTGGAGGAAGTGTTCGGTACCGTGGTAATCCTACCAAAACAAACACAGGTGCAAACAGTGGAGGATCAGTAAAAAAATCGAACTAGTTAGTTCTTGCAATTAGCCCGTTTATGTGACGGGTTTATTTTCTTACCAAAACTCGACTTGGCTGTAAGAATCTTCCGTCTTTCTTATTTCTTTCCCAATTCAACTGGGCAATGGAGAAATTTTTGATGTACGAGGCATCTGACGTATAAATCGTAGTCCAGATGGCTTTCTTAAGTTTGAAGTTTATCATGACTATTTTCCATATAAGACGAGAGTACGGTAACTTTAGTTTACGAATCACACAACGTTTTTTATTGCATCAACAATTTTATAACGGAAAATAGTGGATCGATATTGTGATGAGTTTAGGTGCATGGGCGCGCTTCGACAGGATTATCAACAGCTTTGACTAGCTGAAGAGTGGCTCATAGTAAGGATTTTTTTAAGATTCCTGTTTTTGTTTGATAACAGCGCAATCGATAAAGGGACTATAAATTCTGCAAATTTTAATTATTTATTAAAAATTGGGTAATAATTTACCCTCAATACTAAATTATTCTCCTATTTTTGGCGACATCACCATCTAAAATAACCACTCTATGGCGCAACTACGATTTGAAGCTCTAAAAAAATTAAACGAACGCCCAAAAATTCATGTTGAATTCAATTCTCCTAATATTTCTAAAGTTTTTGGAGAGTATGTATTTGGCATGGAAGAAATGCGGGCCACATTGGCTCCTGCTGTTTTCAAGAAGGTAAGCAATGCAATAAAAAATCATGAAAAAATAGATGAGACCACTGCCGATGCAGTTGCTTCAGCAGCCAAATCCTGGGCAATTGGAAAAGGGGCGACTCATTTTACACATTGGTTTCAACCCATGACAGGAGGAACAGCCGAAAAACACGACTCTTTCTTTGATGCCCTTTCGGGAATAGAAAAGTTTAAGGGAAGTGAATTGGTTCAGCAAGAGCCTGATGCTTCTTCTTTTCCAAGTGGTGGAATCAGAAGTACATTCGAAGCCCGTGGTTATACCGCATGGGATCCTACTTCGCCAATGTTTTTGTATGGCAAGACTCTTAGCATTCCTACAATTTTTGTTTCCTATACAGGTGAAACACTTGATACCAAATCTCCATTATTGAAAGCTCTCAAGGCTGTTGATTTGTCAGCAACAAGAGTTTGCCAGTTATTTGATAAGGATATTCAGCATGTTGTTGCTTCGCTTGGAGCAGAGCAAGAATATTTCGTTGTTGATAAAGCGTTGTTCAATGCCCGCCCTGATCTTGTTATGGCCGGACGTTCTGTATTTGGTCATGCGCCAGCTCGTGGTCAACAGTTGGAGGATCATTATTTTGGTACAATCCCGCCTCGTGTTTACGATTTCATGCGCGACTTCGAAATTGAAAGTTGGAAATTGGGTATACCTGTCCGCACCCGTCACAATGAAGTAGCACCAAGCCAGTTTGAAGTAGCTCCCTTGTTTGAAGAAGTGAACGTAGCCAACGATCACAACCAATTGATGATGGATGTGATGAATCGAGTTGGCGAGAAGCACAACCTTAAAATTCTTTTCCACGAAAAACCATTTGCTGGATTAAATGGTAGCGGCAAGCATAATAACTGGTCTCTTATTACGGACACAGGCGTTAACTTGTACGCACCAACTAGTTCGGCAAAGGATAACTTACTCTTTTTAGTATTCTTCATCACCACCATAAAGGCTGTGCATGAGTATGGAGACTTGTTGAGAGCCAGCATTGCAACGGCAGCAAATGATTTCCGCCTGGGGGCGAATGAAGCACCGCCAGCTATCATGTCTGTATTTATTGGTTCACAAATGACAGCCGTATTGGATGAGTTGGAGAAGAAGGGTAATGTGAAAATCGAGAAAGGCGACAATATGTATATGAAGTTGGGTATTGATCAGATACCAGAAATTATTCTGGATGCAACAGATCGTAACCGCACTTCACCTTTTGCGTTCACTGGGAATAAATTTGAATTCCGTGCCGTTGGTGGAAGTGACAATTGTGGAACACCAATGACTGCTCTCAATCTTATTGTAGCAGATCAACTTGACAAGTTCTACGAGGCTGTAACTAAGGATATTGATAAGGGTACTGAAAAGCGCATTGCTATTGTAAATGTTTTGCGCAAATACATCAAGGAATCCAAAGATGTTCGCTTCGAGGGTGATGGTTATTCTGAAGAATGGGTGAAGGAAGCTGCTAAGCGAGGATTAGGCAACGTTAAAAATATGCCACGTGCGGTTGACGCTTATTTAACAAAGAAATCCCTTGACCTTTTTGAGAGGCACAATGTGCTTAGCCACAAGGAAGTAGAGGCTCGTAACGAAATAAAACTGGAGAGTTATATTAAAAGAGTGCAGATTGAGGCTCGTGTAATTGGAGACCTGGCAACGAATCATATTATTCCTACGGCCATTGCCTATCAGAATAAATTGATTACTAATGCTAATGGATTAAAGGGTCTTGGTGTTGATAATAAAGCAGTCGTTAATACCATCAAGGAAATATCAGAACATATTGAAGTGATAAAGACTGGCGTACGCGAGATGGTTGATGAGCGCAAGCGCATCAATAAAATGACGGATACCCATAAAAAGGCGTATGCCTATTGCGATGATATTAAGGATACATTCTTTGATAAAATACGTGATGCAGTAGACAAGCTCGAATTGCTAGTGGACGATGAAGATTGGCCACTGGTAAAATATAGAGAGTTGCTGTTTTTGAGATAGTGCCTATATCAACCTGTAAATGAGGCCGGCTGATTCTATTCAGTCGGCCTTATTTTTTGCCAGAAGTTGAAGCGGTATTGATTGGAAGCAATTCTATAATAGCGTTGCGAATAAGTTCTGGATGCGACCATGGAACAAAATGATCCATGCCATTGACTAAAACAATTTTTACAGTTGCATTTATCATCATCTTCTTTGCAAAGTCAACATTGCCGGGAGGTACGAGACTATCCTTTTCACCTTGAATCACTTGGGTTGGAGCAGTGATGTTCTTCCACATCGGAATCATCTCCTGGAGTTCTGGTTTTAGTTTATAAATTTCATCGTTGGAGGCACGCATAGATCGTGGCAAAATCCATTTTAGAAAGGGTGTAGCTAACGGAGCTCGGAACCATGTTTCGTTTGGTTCTAATTCCGGATCAATCGATCCTGCAACAATTACCAGCCCATCTACCAGTTCGGGATAATCCATTGCCATTCTTGCTATCAGGGGGCCGCCTAATGAATGCCCGGCCAGAATAATAGGTCTGTTGGCCTTATGTGATTCTAAAATTGGTTTGAGATAAGCCGCTTGCTTTTGAAGGGAAGGTTCCGCATAACCGAAATTAGATGCTCCAAAACCCGGTCTGTCAACTGTGATTAGTTGCGTCTTTTTTAGAAGAATGGTATCTGCGAGGAAATGAATAAATGCACTGAGCGAACCAGGTGAGCCATGAACAAGAATTACCAAGGGCAGGTCTTGGTCACCTGCTTTTACATAGGTGACTACGCGCTTTCCGATGTCATACGAATGAAATGTTCCTTTCTTTTCTTTGTTGGTGAAGTAAGTGTCAATCTCAGATCGACTCATACGGAATTGCATGCAGGAATCCAGCAAGAGTACTGATCCGGAGAAAATGAAAATAGTAATTACCCACTTGCGAACTGAAGGCATGTAGTTAGGCATTTGGCATTAGGATTTGGGTATGGTTAACTTCCAAAATCGGTCAAATGATTTTAATGTCTAATGCCAAATACCTAAGTCCCAATTTTATTGAATGTTTAAAATCTTTTTGTATTGAGTTGAGTTATTCAAGACTTCAATAGATTTTTTTACATCCTCATCGTATTTGAAGGCCACCTCTACAGCACCTTTTTCAAGATAATAACGGGAAGCAATGTCTTCCTCCAAAAGCAGTTTTATCTGATCCTTGAACGTTATTAAATCATTCTTTCTGCTTTCCGCAAGTTTGATAGATATTTGGTCAAGCTGGATTTTGAGATCGGTATAATATCGCTCTTTCTTAGCTTCATTGGTAAACAGTGCAAGTCGTTTTTCTAATTCAGACCTATAGTTATAAGGTTTATTCTTCATCCAGTTCACAAATTCCTGATATTCCTGATCGGTTAAACTAAACTCAGTGGCCGGTGGCAGAGTAGGATGCTTAGACGTATAAATAGTTGCGTAGTCAAAAAGATAACCGGTGACATAAAGAGTTTGTGTAATGGCGGCTGGTTCTGAACTTTTCACAATTAGATCTGGATCAATTCCACCACCGTCAAAGACTGTTCTGCCTTTTGAGGTTTTGAATTCTTTCTTTAATGAATCGGGTATTGATTCTACACTTCCGTCTTCTCTGCGATGACTGTAATCCAGCACCTGAATGCAGCGGCCTGTTGGGGTATAGTATTTAGCCGTTGTGATTTTGATTTGTGAATTGTAGGAGAGGGGTCGACTTAATTGCACGAGGCCTTTTCCGTATGACTTTTCTCCGATTACGATAGCCCTGTCATAATCCTGCAAAGTGCCTGCAACAATTTCGG
>JAYVBN010000134.1:0-20846 GCA_043750455.1 Bacteroidia bacterium
TAATCTGTAACTGCTTCATTTGTTCTCGATTTGGTTTATCGAAAACAAATATAGGTATTCATTCATTATACTGCATTACTTATGTCGCTGTGTATAGCAAAGGTCTTTCGACTGACAAATTTCGAAATGCCGTCAGATATTCCGATTTAAAATCATATCAACAAGTTCATTTGCAGTTTGATGTCAAATGACATACATTGGTAGTGCCATTTGACATTGCTTATGAAAACCATTAAATCTGTACGTGAGAACCCCGTTGTCTACACAACCCCTTCTCCTTTTGCTAATACAAGCCGCCTGGCATGGCTTGAACGTTTAAATAAGCGGCCACTTAAGAAATCAGATTTAGACCAAGTCACAAAAAAGTTACGCTTATCCAATACCATGGCAGCTAAAATAGTAGGGAAGGCGCTTCGTTCCTACCAAAGACAAAACAGAGAATCAAAGTTATCATTAGCTGCATCTGAAAATGTACTTATCTTATCTGAACTGTACTCCAATGGGTTGAAAGCCTTTGATGGGGACGAAGAAAGTTTCCTTAAATGGTT
Source organism: Bacteroidia bacterium (assembly GCA_043750455.1). Taxonomy (GTDB): domain Bacteria; phylum Bacteroidota; class Bacteroidia; order Cytophagales; family Cyclobacteriaceae; genus ELB16-189. Next base: position 549 of record JAYVBN010000134.1, read on the forward strand.
AAATACACCCATTCCAGCATTGAATAATTTAAAACCAATCCAGATGATTACATCACAGATGGGCATCGGATTAGTAAACGAGGAATTGTTGCGGATAGAATACAGTATTTTTGCATGATCGTTTACCGTATACAAAAGGAGAAATACGGGGACAACATACAAGGCCTTGGATCTTCCTTTGCAGCAGGGAGGTGGCATTTAGCCGGGGGGCTGTCAATGTTATACACTGCATCTAACAGTTCTCTTGCTATTTTGGAGGTACTGGCTCATTTACCTCCACCACACATCACTCCACCTAGATTGATATTGCTTGAAATCGAAATACCAGAAATACATGTCATTCAAATTCCTGATATTCAATTACCGGCCAATTGGAATACTAAAGGATATTACAAATCCGTACAGGATTGGGGCACTGATTGGCTACAGGCAAAAAGATCGTTGGCTATTTCCCTTCCGTCAGTCCTATCCAAAGATCGAAACATCCTTATTAATCCTAATCATCCTGATTTTAACTTGGTGGTGGTGGCCAGAGCACACCATAATTTTATGTTAGATAATCGACTGCTCTGAGAAATAAAGTTACAACCATCTGATTCCCAACCTCTTTATTTTTCTTTATTTACTAATTAAATTAGTAATTATTCTTTTATTGCATACTAATTAATATAGCAATGAAGACAATCAAATCTGCCTTATTGGGGTCAAAATCGATCATTGACAGCAATCCCGATGCCCTCCTGTTTCAACTCAAAGAGATTTTGAAAGCGCACCGCGAACTGATCATCAACCGTATGGTGAGTGACCTGGCCACCTATATCGATTACCGGTTCAATGTAAAACCGGAAAAGCATTTGATGGATACTGTTCGCGAAAAGTTATTCGCGTTGAAGAAATCCAATATTGAGCTAAAAGATTACGATCCCATAGTACAGCAAGTTATGACACGGGCGGTCACACATCTGACGAATGAACCTTTCTATTCAGAAATTGACGACTACTTGGCGCAATACATTCTTACTTCGAAAACATTGAAGTTCGTTTGATGCTTATTGTGTGGTGAATAGAATCGTAAATGAATTTATCAATCAGCTAATGGCAAGTTTGAATACCAGTCAGTACTCTAAGGGCTTACTAGGTTTACAGAAAGGTTAAAGTAAAAAGCGTTCTGCAAATTGTTTTCAAGTGTGTAAGGGGTGTTACCAAAGCCACGGAAAATATTTCCGTCATCGAGGTTAAAGTTCCATGGATAACGAAGCCCCGCCTGCGCACTTAGCCAAACGAAGTTTTTGATTGACCGTTCAAAAGTCATCCTAATCCGAAGTTCACTTCTGCGCAACTCCGGGTTAGCAATTCCCTCTACTCCTTTTAATGACGACATGCGATAGGTTTGACCTTCTAACTCATATCCAAAAAAGGCAAGTGTCCGTGTATTGAACGTTCTTCTAAAATTTGCTCGTGCCGGGAAGACCGACTCAATTCCCCACTTGCGTGATGGCGCAGTATAATTATACATGAAAACCGGAATCACGTTTGGTTCGCCCACCCTATACGTGCGGGAGACACCAAAGCCGTACATAAGCCGATCGTGTTTTTTCCAACCATACACAAAGGTGGGTGATACCCTTGTGTAACTCAAAGATTGGAAATCAGGTAAAAAATAATCACCATTCAAGTCAAACACGGATTGAATCAGCACAAATCTTTTTTCGTTGAATGGCTTGAATAATGTGGCTGTAATACCTGTTGTGCGAAGGCCACGCGTTTGAAGTGAGGCACTGATCGGATGCGACTCACTCGATTCAATTTGATAGTTTGTTTCCCAATAATTGACACCGATATTCAAAAGAACATTGGCACGTGATATAACCGGAAAGTTACTATTGATTCGAATACCCTGCGCACTTTTGACACGCACGCTTGATGTAGGGAGGCTGCCCCACGCAGCAAAACCGAGGTCATGAGCACCTTGAAAATCGTAACCAAGAGAGATTAGTTTATTCGGGCTCTGATCCAATACTTTGTTAGTACAAAAACGTTTTGCACTATCTGCCAATTCTGCATCATCATACATGCTGAAATCTTCCTCCACCATCGTGGTATCTGATTCCTGTGCGAAGAGGGTCATAGAAAACAACACTAGCAAACTTGCAAGTTGCAAACGAATCATGAGATTACTTTTTCTTAATGATTACTCGCTTCCAAACATCAGTCCTTCCAAACAGACTCACACCAATGAAGCCGCGTACATCTAATGTGTTTTCATCTGTAAGGGTAATGGTGCAAGAATAGGTACTTCCACTTTCTGGATCGTATATGGTTCCTTCCTCCCAATTTTTCTCTCCCTTGTAAGTAAAGTCCTTTAGCATGCTATAACCTAATAAAGGCTTAGAGCGTAGAGTTTCGTCAGGATTGTTTTTATCCAATTTAGGGTTGCCGGCCTCATCCTTAGGTTCACGCAACCAAACTATGCGTCCGTTAAACTTGTCTGTTGCTCTATTAATTTTGATTCGAGCTTTGCCACTGCCGGATTCCCACACGCCAAGAATAGCCTCAGATTCAACTTGGCCAAAAGTAAAAGCTGTAAAAAGAATTGAAATCAGACCTAAAAGTGATAATCTTTTCTTCATAGGAGTAATGCTTAGTTAAATCGAAGTAATACTATCATTCAAATGTAAATAAAAAAGGACTGTCAATCAACAATCCTTTTTGGAAGAGTACTACTCATTTAAAATTTACCCCGCCCACCCCTCTCTATCCAAACTTCTATATTGAATAGCCTCTGCTAAATGCTCAATTTTAATATCAACTGAACCTGCTAAGTCGGCAATGGTGCGAGAAACTTTTAAGATGCGATCGTAGGCACGGGCTGAAAGGCCTAATCTCTCCATAGCTGTTTTTAACAAAGCTCTTCCTGCATCGGTGATCACACAAATATCTTTCACCATGTTGGAGGGCATCATGGCGTTGCAATAAATTTCTTTCTGTCCTTTAAAGCGTTCGGTTTGAATTTCTCTGGCCTTCACCACACGCTCCCTAATTTCCGCACTCGTCTCCGATTTTCGCGTGGCCGTCATCTGATCAAAACTTACAGGCACAACTTCTACGTGCAGGTCAATTCTATCCAACAATGGCCCACTTACTTTGCTCAGATAGCGTTGCACAATGCCGGGGCCGCACACACATTCTTTTTCAGGATGGTTGTAATATCCACACGGGCATGGGTTCATGCTCGCAACCAGCATAAAGTTAGCAGGATACTCAATAGATGCTTTGGCTCTTGAAATCGTCACTTTGCGATCTTCCATCGGTTGCCGCATAACTTCTAAAACAGTTCGCTTAAATTCAGGAAGTTCATCCAGAAATAAAACTCCGTTGTGCGATAAAGAAATTTCACCTGGCTGCGGATTGCCTCCACCTCCTACCAGGGCAACGTCAGAAATAGTATGATGAGGATTTCTATAAGGTCTTGTAGTCAGCAGTGTAGAGTCTGCACCAATTCTTCCGGCAACAGAATGGATCTTAGTTGTCTCTAAAGCTTCGCTCAAAGTTAGCGGTGGTAAAATAGAAGGCAATCGCTTCGCAAGCATAGTCTTGCCTGCACCTGGTGGCCCAATCATGATTACGTTATGCCCGCCTGCTGCTGCTATCTCAAGTGCACGCTTGATGTTCTCTTGTCCTTGCACGTCTTTGAAGTCGGTATCGTAAACATTGAGTTTGCTTTGAAAGACTTCGCGAGTATCGATGTGTAAAGGTTCAATGACTTTCTTACCTTCAAAAAAATCAATCGCATCTTGTAATGTTTCTACACCAATCACATCAAGATTATTGACAATGGCAGCTTCGCGCACATTGGTCTTTGGCAACACAAATCCCTTGAACTCTTCTTTACGTGCCTGAATGGCAATGGGCAACACTCCTTTGATTGGGCGAAGCGTTCCATCCAAGGCAAGTTCACCCATGATCACATATTTCTCAAGAAGTTCGGTTATGATTTGTCCGGAGGCAGCAAGAATGCATAAGGCAATGGGAAGATCGTAGGCCGAGCCCTCCTTTCGTAAATCAGCTGGAGCAAGATTAACCACTACTTTATTGCGCGGCATAAAGTAGCCAAGGCTTTTCAAAGAAGACTCAACACGGTGCTCGCTTTCCTTAACAGCATTATCAGGCAGGCCACTCATGTGAAAATGTTTGCCTTGCGTGACATTCACTTCAACGGTGATGGTCTTCGCATCTACACCATGTACAGCACTGCCAAAGGTTTTAGAAACCATAGTTTTGTTTATGAAGTACAAATTACAAACAAAATCCTAATCAATTATCGTTGCGATTTTGGTTATTGATTCTAGTTGAATTTTTAACCACGTAGAAAACATAGGTCACATAGAAGAATAGAAAAATTTTATTGGATCTTTAAGATTCAGATGACCTGCTTCTCAATAAGCAATATCAAGATGTGAATGATCTTGATGTGAACTTCCTGTATGCGATCGGCATAGCCCTGGTGGGCTACTCGGATTTCAACATCTGCATAAGATGAAAGCTTACCTCCGTCCTTTCCGGAAAGGACAACGACTTTCATGCCTTTATCTTTTGCTGCTTGAGCTGCACGAATAACGTTTTCAGAATTTCCGCTAGTACTGATGGCTAAAAGTACATCCCCCCTATTTCCTAAAGCTTCAATGTAACGGGAGAAAATAAACTCAAACCCATAATCATTGGCAACACAGGTGATGTGACTGGGATCTGAAATACAAATGGCAGGTAATGCTTTTCTATCCTCGCGATATCTACCCGTAAGCTCTTCGGCAAAATGCATGGCATCGCAATGCGAGCCTCCATTTCCACAAGAAATTACTTTGCCTCCTGATTGAATGGATGAAGTAATAAGCGCTGATGCCTGTTCAATTTTATCAATGTTGCTGCTATTACTAAGGAAGGAATGAAGAACATCAGCTGCCTCGTTCAGTTCACTTTTAATGATCGAACGAAAATCCATTTTATTGTGGTGCTTGATTGGATGAAGGTTTGCTCTTAGTGGCCTCTTGAAAATCATAAACCTTTGCCTTCAAAACATTAAGCTCAAGCGTTAATTGCTCCTTCTCTCTGGTGTTTCTGCGGATATCACGATAATGAAGCACAACATTAGTGACCATCAATACCAGTAATATTAAAGACCCATATTTCAACATCCATATTTTGCTCTGCATGCCTAAAAGAAACTGAAGATTGTCTTTCTGGCTATCGGTATAGACACTGAAGAAGAAAATGAAAAGGTGAAGCGCTGCGAATACAGAGTAAAAGATGAGCCTGTTTCTTTTCATCATAACTATAGCGATTGAAAGACAAACTTAGGGTTTTTAAGTTAATTCGAAAATTACAATACTCCATTAAACCATACATGAAAGAGTTTGAAATGCCCGCGCATGCCATTTCTAAGCAATTCACTAACCATCAAACTCATTTATCCGTTTTCTGTATGCTGCTCAACTTTTTGTAGAGACCTTCTTTTTGCGATAATTGCACATGTGTGCCTCGTTCTACAATCTCCCCATTCTGAATGACCAGGATTTCATCAGCATGCTGAATGGTGCTCAAGCGATGCGCAATAACAATAGAGGTTCTGTGCTTCATCAAATTGAACAAGGCCTCTTGCACCAACTTTTCTGATTCGGAATCAAGTGCCGAAGTAGCTTCGTCCAATATAAGGATTGGTGGGTTTTTCAATACAGCTCTGGCAATACTTAGTCGTTGTCTTTGTCCTCCTGAAAGTTTAGAGCCACGCTCACCAATTAATGTTTGATAGCCTCGCTCGGTTTGCATGATAAAATCATGAGCATTGGCAATCTGTGCGGCCTGCATGACAGCTTCTTCACTTACATTGGGCATCCCAAACGCAATGTTATTAAAGATGGTATCATTAAAAAGAATCGACTCTTGCGTGACAACGCCCATCTGTTTGCGAAGTGATTCTATTTCATATTCAGTGATTGATTTTCCATCAATCAAAACTTCTCCTTCTGTTGGATCATAAAAACGTGGAATCAAATCCGCCAGCGTTGATTTTCCTCCGCCAGACGTACCGACCAGCGCGATTGTTTTTCCCTTAGTTATCGTGAGGCTGATTCCTTTCAACACCAATTCTGTTTCATAAGCGAAACTTACATTCCTGAATTCGATTGTGGATTCAAAATTCTTCAACTCAGCAGCATTAAGTTTATTTTCAATTGCCGGCCTGGTATCGATTATTTGAAAAATTCTCTTAGCAGAAGCTGTACCCTTTTGCAAAGACGTTATTCCGTTAGAAAAACTCTTGGCCGGCTGAAGGATCATAGAGAATAATGCCAGAAATGTTAAAAAGACCTCGGGGGTTAAGGTTGAATCTTCACTTAACACCATATTGCCACCAAAGAAGATAACCCCTGCAATAATGGTAACTCCTAAGATTTCGGATACCGGAGATGCCATCTCGTTTTTATATGAAAGAGATTTATTAAATTTTCTATAGTTTATACTTTCGTCCTCCATTTTTTTAATAATGAAATTGCGTGCATTGAATGCTTTTATTACACGCATGCCGCTAAACGTTTCATCGAGAATATTAACAATGCGGCCGAGCGACTCCTGACTTTCAACTGCTTCACGTTTTAATCTTTTGATGATTTCGGCCAATGCACCACCCGTGACCGGAAGCACAATTAGCGTGAATAATGTAAGCTGTGGCGACAGAATAAAAAGCCCGATGAAATAACCAATGATCGTGATCGGCTCTTTCAAAACCGCTTTCAAACTTCCCATTACTGCACTTTCTACTTCCTGCACATCGTTGGTGAAGCGAGAGATCAAATCGCCTTTACGTTCATTATTAAAGTAGCCAATGTGAAGGAGTGAAACTTTTCGAAAAAAATCCATTCGAATATTCTTTACCAGATCGACTCTGATTTTTGTTGCCATCACTCGTTCGAGATAGCGGAAAATATTCGCCAGAAAAACGCATGCCACAATCAGTGCACACACAAAGAGCAAGGCATTCAGTTTTCCTTGGTCGTTGACTATCTGAAGAAAATAATGATAAAAGGCATCTTTTACATAGCCTGATGAAAAGCTGAATTCAGGCATATCTGGAACCACTAAAGCTTTTGTTGTATCAAACAAAATGCTCAACATAGGGATAACCAGTAAGATATTGAAGACTCCAAAAATGACCCCTAATATAGAATAGATAAAAAATTGAGTAAGCTTGGGAACAATATTTTGAGCATAAGAAAGAACTCGAATAAAGTTATTCATGAAGAAGAAGTATATATTAGAATTCGTACAACCGCTGTGCGATATTCAGACGCAAAGCTAAGGAAGTTACAGATGTATTGTTATTGTAAAACGGATCGGAGCTTTCGCTCTTCCTAAATGTTTGTTTAATGTCAATAAAGAAATTGTGCTTTAACATATAGGATGTCGTAAAGTCGATAAAAATTATTTTATTCTCTACACCCTGAGCAATCGTGTTTCCATAATCCTGTTGCCGTGTATTATAGCTTTTATTTACATCCCCACCCCAGTTCTCATTCGCTCCATCCCTTCCTGCTTTTATGAAAGCTGTTTTTGCTATGATGTTAAGTCTTGGAATGGGCTGGTATCTAATTATAGTGGCCAGTTCATAAAAATTAGAGCCAATTGGATGAGCTAGCGGCTGCAGGTAATTTGTGTAGCTAGTAAAATTTGTGGCGTGTGAATAGGTGTATGGTCTTACTATATTTCCTTCAACTTGTAAGTCAAGGTTATTTACACCTGCCACATCAATGTATTTTACTCCTGCCTGAAATGCAAACTTATTGGCCCACCATCCAGTACCAGCTTTCACATTCTCCAATAAAAATTCATCGATCACAACCTGCCCATAGAAAGACACATATTTTATAGCATTCCATTTAAAATCCAGACCAAGAATCGCATTATCCGCACTTCCGTTTTGATGCTCTATGGCGCGATAGAAAATCACAGGGTTCAAATAATTTAATTCAAAACCTCCTGTGCTATCACCAAATACTACCGACTCAAACAAACCAATATTCAATTTCTTACCAATATTAAAGCTCAGGTGATGAAAGGCCACATACTTGATCGGGTAAGGAGCATTGTTCGTGCTCTTATTTTCAGCAGTCATGCGATTAAGCTGAAACACATAATTCAATTTCCAGACTTTCAAGTTAGCTTTAAGATATTGCGCTGGAGGTGCATAGTCTGAAAAAATCAACGAACGATATCCGTTGCCTAAAAACATCCGATCGTGACCAAACTGCATGTAGATATGCTTACTAATATCAAAATCTATGTAACCCCTTGCCTGAAAGTAGTCAACGCCATTCGTTTTGAAGGGCTTCCAAAAACCTTCGTGAGGTATGACCGAATATTTAGAAATGCCATCCTGAACATAAGATGGAAGGATAGATTGATTCTCTCCAACGTAGGTATAGAAGCCTACCTTTCTATCTATCATCCCACGTATCTCTAAGCCTCTGGTGTTAATAAAGAGCGTTTCATCCTCACGGGAATCTTTCCCTAACCCCAGATATAGAACGGGGTTAACATGAAGATCAAATTCGGGTTTGTCGAAGAACAAGAAGTCAGGCTTCTTTTTATACAAATGCTTTAAAAATGGTTTCGCACTGTTGCTGCTTTCAGTCCTACTCCATTCCCAGCTATCGTTTCGTAAATACTCGTAGTTGAACAGATCGCTTCGCGTAGTAAATACCTGGTCTTTCTTATTTAACGAATCCACATATTCTATAATAGACGAACGCTTATACGGCTTTACGGAAGTGAACAACTCAGGCGCCACTCTTCCTGCCTTTATTTCATAGCGGTCTATCCAATGATAGTAATCCTCATTCAGCGGGGCATTTGTGCTCTGCCCAAAGACTGGAACCTGAATCAGAAGAATGCCTAGCAAACAATAAATCTGCCAATTCAAGCATTCTAAGCACTTTATGATTCCTTTCATCAATTTCATTGAGTACCAATTATCCCTTCAAAGTCAGAAATAACGATTAAAATTCAAGCAAAATACCTGTTCCTGAAGAATTTCTAAACCCCTCCCTTGCAAATCGTAGCCAGTTCCTTATTTTTGCAGTCCTTTAAGATAAAAGATATGAAGAAAGGTATTCACCCAGAGTATAAAGAAGTGGTTTTCTGGGACACTTCCAGTGATTTTAAATTTTTGACAAAGTCTACTACTTTCTCTAAGGAGACAGTAAAATGGACAGACGGCAAGGATTACCCTGTTATAAAAGTGGAAGTAAGCTCTGCTTCTCACCCGTTTTTCACAGGTAAGAAGATGTTCCTTGACACTGCCGGCAGAGTTGAGAAATTCCAAAAGAAATACAAAAAGAAAGAGACGGAGGCTTAAAGCCATCTGTTCTAGTGGTTTTTTAAGAAGGTCTTCGGTTTCGGAGACCTTTTTTAATTCCCTCACCCACGATGTAGCTTTACGTGATGAATATAATTCTCTTTGATGACCCTACTATCCGTGTTGATCTTCTTCCGCTAACGTTTACTCGTCCTATTGGCTCCATCCGTATTGGAATATTAACAATCGCAGAAAAATGGAGTAAATATTTTGGAGTCAATCCATCCTTTTCGACAGAAGAATATCTTTCCAAAAAATTCACAACCCATCTTACTCAGGATAATTACTGGATCAACGGTGCCGTTTGCCCCGATGCACAACTGGTGAAGGCGATTACTTCACTAAAAACTGGTGAAGGTCTGGTGAAAGATTCACGTATGATTGCCTTGCGCACGCCCGAAGATGAAATTCCTGAGGTTATTTCAGGTGCCGTCAAAGAATACACTGAAAACATTACCATCATCGATCAGGTATGGAAAATTTTTCAGCTCAATGGCGCACAGATAAGGGAAGATTTCAAACTCATTACTAAAAACAGAAAGTCAGCGGGCATCTCTGACAAACACACCCGCACTTATTCTGAAGAAAATATTTTTGTGGAAGAAGGAGCCTCCATCAAAGGTGCGCTTCTAAATGCTGAGACCGGACCAATCTACATTGGTAAGAATACTCAAATCCATGAAGGCGCTATAATACGTGGGCCATTTGCTTTATGCGAGGGATCGCACGTTAATATGGGTGCGAAAGTCAGAGGAGATACTACCGTTGGACCATTTTCAAAAATTGGTGGAGAGGTTAGTAACACGGTTATATTCGGGTACAGTAGCAAGGCCCACGATGGCTTCCTGGGAAATTCTGTCATTGGCGAGTGGTGCAACCTTGGTGCTGACACCAATACATCAAATCTGAAGAACAATTACGAAAATATTAAGATCTGGAATTATGCCCAAGGTGGATTTAAAGATACCGGCCTCATGTTTTGCGGCTTGATTATGGGCGATCACAGTAAGTGCGGTATTAACATGATGTTCAACACCGGCACTGTAGTGGGCGTAAGTGCCAATATTTTTGGAGATGGCTATCCGCGCACGTTTATTCCGTCATTTGCATGGGGCGGAGCTTCTGGTTTTGCAACTTTTCAATTGAACAAGGCTCTTGAAACGGCAACCAAGGCAATGGAACGAAAAAATATTTCATTAGATGAATTTGATAAGGAAATTCTAAAATACGTATTTGAGCATTCGTCAAAATTTAGAGTTTGGGAACCCAAGTAAGTATGAAATTTTCCTCCATCCCCGGACTTACTGAAGTGAAAGCAATGTTGATTGATTCGGTCAAATCAAATCACAATGCCCATGCACAATTGTTTTTAGGAAAAGAGGGTGCCCTCAACTTACCCCTTGCACTTGCTTACACCACTTACCTCCATTGTCAAAATAAAGAGGAGACAGATGCTTGCGGCACATGTGCGGCCTGCGTAAAAAGTTTAAAATTCATTCATCCCGATACCAATTTTGTTTTTCCGCTCAGCAACATTAAGGGAGATAAAGACGAAGAGCGCTTCAAAGCAGATATGTTAAAAAACTGGCGACAGTTTCTCATTGAACAACCTTTTGGAAATTTAGATGATTGGACTAATTTCTACGGAGGAGAAGACAAGCAAGCCATTATTTCGCGTGAAGCAAGCCGGGAAATTGTTCGTTCCCTTTCGCTGAAACCATTTGAAAGTAAGTTTAAAGTGATGTTGATCTGGCAACCCGAATACATGCACCCATCGGCTGCCAACGGCATTTTAAAAATTCTGGAAGAACCGCCTCCAAATACATTTTTCTTTTTAGTCACGAATGCAGCCGAAAGATTGTTGCCTACTATTTTGTCACGCACGCAAATCATTCAGGTGCCGATGTTGACCGACCAAGAGGTAGATCAATCTCTTGCAACTAAACCTAATCTTGAGGAAAGCCGGAGAAAAAAAATAGTACAACAAGCAGAGGGCGATCTAAACTTTGCATTTAAACTTATTGATACAGAAGAAGACCACAATCAGGAAATTTTCACCAACTGGATGAGGTCTTGTTTTAAAAAAGACTATGCAAGCCTGGTTGGGTTGGCCGACAATTTCCATGAATTAGATAAAATGAGCCAACGAAACCTGCTGCACTATGGCCAAAATATGATGCGCGAAACCCTACTTCATCGCGCAGGCGCAACAGAAATTAACCGCGCCACTGGCAATGAGCTTAAATTCATTCAGGATTTTAGCAAAGTTATGACTACCTCTAAAATTGAGAAGACCAACCAGCTTATGAATGAGGCTGGGTTTTTTTTGGAGCGAAATGGCAGCGCCAAAATGATTTTTCTTGATTTGTCCCTCCAACTCTCCAGCGTGATCAAGTAGGTCGGCACATTGTAGAGATTCGTCCACAATCAGGACAACTTGCTATTTATTTTAAGCGCATTTAAACTTTCTACCCTAAACATGCATCTAAGTTAAAACTATGGCAGCGTGTTTGCCGTACAACGGGTATAATACTATGAGATTCCTGAAAATATTTGTGTTGGTTGGATTGGTGGGGATAAGCTGGGTAGGTCTTGGGCAAGGACGTGAGGAGATGAGCCTGCCCGGCTACCAACATCCTGATTTTGTAAAGTCGATGAAACTTTATCCTAATCCGACAACCGATTATATAAGCCTGAAGTTAGAGGCTCCAAATGCTCAACACGTAAAATTAACGCTCCATAATATCATTGGAAATTCACTCGAGATCGAAAGCGAAATTATAGATGAGAATGAAGTTCGGTTAAAGGTGAAAGATTTAGCATCGGGCTATTATCTTCTTGCTGTAAAAGACGAAAGATCAGGCTTCAAAGGAGTTTATAAATTTCTGAAGAGATAAATCCGCGCAACTTAAAAAAATCAATTCGCACTTCGTTTCAACTCTCATCTTCATTCCCTATTTTTCAGGTTCAATACCTGATCCTTGCCTCCCTACATCCTCGCTATTGACATCGGAACAACGAGTACAAAAGCCATCGCTGTTACTCCAGATGGAAAAGTTCTGGCTTCCTCCACAAGCGCTTACCCAACTTATTATCCTAAGGCTGGCCACTCTGAACAGAATCCAAACGAAATTCTGGAAGCCGTAAAGAAATGCATTATTCTAACACAACAAGATTGTAAGGAGCATCAACTTCTCTCATTGGCTTTTAGTGCCGCTATGCACAGTATAATGGCAGCAGATAAAAATGGAATACCGCTTAGTCCGCTTATCATCTGGTCAGACATGAGAAGTACAGAACAAGCTAATGATCTTGTTTCTCGCGGTGTTGCCTACAAAATTTATGAAGCCACTGGCACAGCTATTCATCCCATGTCACCTTTGTGCAAACTGATGTGGTGGAGAAAGTACGAGCTTGAGCTAATAACGAAGACGTTCAAGTTTCTATCTATTAAGGATTACATTCTACACCATCTCACAGACGAGTGGATAACCGATTATTCAGTAGCCTCCGCAAGTGGCCTCTTCAATATAAGATCGCTCAAATGGAATGAGGATTCACTGAAAGAAGCGGGAGTAACGATCCATCAACTGCCAACTCCGATTCCGACAACTCAGGTTATTACTTCCATTAAAAAAAGTGTATGCAATGACTTGAACCTTCCACATGATATTAAGATAATTCCTGGGGCAAGCGATGGATGTCTTTCCAACCTTGGAACTAATGCAGTGCATGCCGGTGAACTCTCTTTAACGATTGGTACAAGCGGTGCAGTGCGAAGGATTGTCAATGATCCCAAGAGTGACCCCAGTCAACGGATTTTCAATTATGTATTAACCAAGAATCGTGTGGTTATAGGGGGTGCAACTAACAACGGTGCTGTACTTTTGCAATGGTTCGAACGAGTTTTTGGAATGCAAAGCGGGAGTAACTCCATTTATGAAGACGTGGAAAAGGCCAGCCAAAGTGATTCAAAATGCGATGACCTTATTTTTCTGCCATATGTTTTGGGCGAGCGAGCACCCATCTATGATTCCCTTGCCCGTGGCGTATTCTTCGGATTAGATATTCGGCATGAACGAATTCATCTCTTGCGCGCCTTGATAGAAGGAATCTGTTTTTCTCTTTTAAGCATCGCCAATAGCCTGAAAGAAGTATCGGGGGATTATGAGGTTGTCTTTGCAAGCGGAGGGTTTATCCGTTCACCAGGTTGGGTTCAGCTTCTGGCTGACATTTTCGGGAAAGAAGTGAAAGTTGTTGCCCAAGACGATGCCTCGGCTATTGGGGCTGCCCGGTTGGCGTTTGAAGCCATGGGTATTGAGGAAAAGTTCTTTGAAAAGCGAGATGAAGAGGTTATTTACTATCCTGACCTAAAAATTTACGACAGTCATCAAAAGAAATTTGAAATCTTTCTGTCGCTTTACAGAAATCTAAAGCAGGATTTTTATAATCTTTCGAAGTTAACAGAACCAGCTAATAGTAATTAACCCGACAAACTGAATTTTATATGCAAATCGGACTCATCGGCTTGGGCAAAATGGGATACAATCTCGCCCTTAATTTTAAAAGCAAAGGTCACCAGGTAGTGGCATTTGATGTAAATAAGGCGGCCATGGACAAAATTGCCTCTGAAGGCATTATTACTGCGCCATCTATTTCAGAGTTGACCAATTCATTGCAGGGCAGACGCGTTATCTGGATGATGGTACCTGCTGGCAATGTAGTAGATGTTATCCTGGGCAATATTAAAAATCATCTGAAGGCCGATGACATCATCATTGATGGAGGAAATTCACATTATAAAGATACCCTATCACGTTCACGCGATCTTGAGAAAATGGGAGTTCACTATTTAGATTGTGGAACAAGTGGTGGTGTTAATGGGGCATTGCATGGCGTGTGCACAATGGTTGGTGGGAAGAAAGATGTATTCGATTATTGCGAACCTCTTTTCAAATCTATCTCTGTGCCCAACGGCTACTTGTATTGTGGCAAAAGCGGCAGCGGTCATTTCACCAAGATGGTGCACAATGGAATTGAATACGGAATGATGCAATCCATTGCAGAAGGATTGGAAGTCTTACATAAATATGATAGCGAAGTAAATCTTGCAGCGGTTTCTAAAGTATGGAATCACGGTTCAGTTGTGCGGAGTTGGTTAATGGAACTGACACAACATGCCCTTGAAAAAGATGAGAATCTTGAATCCATAAAAGGTATCATGCATTCATCTGGCGAAGGAAAGTGGACGGTGGAGACAGCTTTGGAGTTAGGTGTTCCTACCCCTGTCATTACGATGTCTTTACTGACACGCTATCGCTCGCAGCAGGTAGATACGTTTTCGGGTAAAGTGGTTGCAGCATTACGAAATGAATTTGGCGGTCACGCAGTGGAAAAGAACTAAAGACTTCTTTAGTGAATCCCCTTATATCAATTGGCCAATTCATTTTACTACTTTTCATCACCACTTCTTGTCTCACAGTTCAAAAATTAAATACTTCGCTTGAGCAACCATCCATAGATATTTCTTCGACTGGCGAACTCACAAAACCCTTTCCGAAAATTTCTATTCCCAAAGGCATTGAACTTGATAGCGTATTCTACCCTTCAGGATTTATACCGCAGTCCTTCAGCACAAGGGCTGGTGTACTTATTATTCCGCTACTTCTGTATAATCGATTTCAAACTAACTACCAGACTATTTTAGGTGCTCGACAATTTGAGCAACCTATAAACGAAGCCTTCAAAGAACGATTTCGATCCTTGCTTCATTCGTGCGAAGATTCCGTTCGCGTTCTAATGAAACAGTATAAACTCACGATGGATCTTCAATCGTGTCAGGTTCAGGGAATTTACGTGTATGGTTCCTGGAGCGCATTCTATATTTATGGAACCGTTAGTGGCAGAATAGCCCACGGAAGAAATGCCTCCTCCTATGTTAGAATCCGATGGGAGCTCTCAGAAGGAAACGAATCAGTCGTAAGCGGAAATGTGATGGTAACACTCAAGGATTCTTACCTGGGTCAGGCCAATGGATTCCTGACTGCCAATGGTCAGCGAATTGAACTAACTAAGGAGAATTTAAATTTTGGAATTCCTTTTCAAACACAGATGGGTAACGATCAATATCTTAATCCACAACACATTAACAAAATGGTTCAGGTCTTGTGCTTAAGTCTTGATAAAGCAAGTGAAACGATTCTGAAGGATATACAGCATTATTTCAATATTGAGGAAAATCTTATACGCAACTGAAGCTACTTGCTCACCACGATGGCATCCTCTAAAATAAAATTTCCGTGTTCCAGGTCAGAAGCATTCAACTTTAATTTGCCTTTTACGCGAATGAATTGATCCGCTTCAAACCGATCTGGCTTAGTCTTGAAACTCACCTCGGCAATAGATTCGGGTCCGGCACCTCCACAAAAAAAACACTGGCTATATGGAAATTTTGACAAGATGATGTAAGCATCACCTTCCACATCGATTGGTAGGTAATATCCTTCGAGGTTTATTTCTTTCCCCACCAACGCTTTGAGATCAACAGGAAATTCAGGAAACATAAAATACTCCTGAGCCTTTTCATTGTACTTAGCCTCAAACTTGGTTTTCGCAAATGATACCCATCCATCGGTTTGAGCCAAAGCAGATAGGCTAATTAAAAGGAAAAGAAAAATAAATTGAAGTATTTTCATAATTCTTTAGAGATAATAGTAATGAACTCTTTAGGCGAAACCACAGGTAATTTAGTATGTGCTGCCTTAAAATCCTTTGTATTGTTGGTGATCAGATAATTGAGTCCTCTTTCGTTAAGTGCTGTGTAATATTGGAAGGCATCTTCCGTATCTCTAAACGTGGAAGTCAAAGCAAGGTTAAGATTATCCTGTGTAGTGGGAATAGTTTCAATGAAGCTAGAGTAATCAAGCAGAATTAGCTGAGCCGTCTTTTTTAATCTCTCCTCAATTATATAGGCTAAGGTGTAAAACGAGGCCGAAGACGCAAATCCTGTTAGAAATTTTCGTTCACAAAACTTAATGATCTCTATCGAATGTGAGTTTCTACCAAGAAGGTGATCCAGAAAAATATTAGTATCAATAAAAACCTTAGAGGTCATGCTTCTTGCTTAGTACTTGAGACCTGATTTCCTTATAAGATCTTCCATCGTCTTCGAGTATACCCGTTAATGCATCGGAAATAGCAGTGTCGGAACTGGTCTGATTTTTCTCGATATATTCTTCAAATAATTTAGAAAGACTAGTCTTTCTTCTAATGGAAAGTCGTTTGGCCTTAACCAAGGTTTTTTTTGCGATACTTAGCGTAAGCTTAGTTTTCATACGTGCAATTTAAATTAAATACGTAGTTCTTACAAAATTGATCTCCTCGATTATGACCCTGCGAGCACTTTATGAATATCGGTGCGATATGCCTGAAAAGCCGGGATAAGCGAACACATAATACCCAACGCAAAACTACCCAGCAATAGAAACCCTTCTTCTCGATAAAAAACCAACGCACTGACGCCCGTTTTTTGACTTTCCTCAACCATCATCGTAAAGATGTATAGCACAACATGGCCAAGGGTAATTCCTATTAAACTTCCCAAAATTGTTAAAGTGGTCCCTTCCAAAATTGTGACAAAAAATAACTTTCCACGGCTGGCTCCCATGGAACGCATAATTGCTAAATCATATCTGCGCTCCTTCATTGAATTATAAAGTGCAATAAAAATGCTAAGTGCTGAAATAAAAATGAGCACGTATGCAAAACCCATCATTGCTTTAACGCCCACACCAAGAATTGAAAATAACCGTGCTGTCTCAAATGCTGGGGAAGCCGCTTGCATATTCGTCTGAGTATTAATAAAGCGAGGCAACTGAATCACCGCAAGCGGATTTCTGTATTTGATTAAAAGTGAAGTTATTTCACGGGTACTATCTCCCCCCTCAACCGTTGGCACAATAGAAGAAGGGTTGGTAATTGCTTTTGCTTCTGGCTGTTTTTCTTCCCCGGTTTCCTCATGAACTTTCCACACACTTCCCACATTGGTGAAAATCAGATTGTCTATCACACTATTAGTGCGTTTCAAAATTCCTTTAACGATATAAAGACTTTCTTCATGTGCATGTCCATCTTTAACAAGGCCATGAGCACTGGCGAAGGAATCTCCTACTTTCAATTTCGAAATCCTTGCAGCAGTAGCACCTACTGTTACCTCAAGATCTACGTTCCACCAGCTACCGGATTCAAGTTCTGCCTTATAGAGTTCCGCATACGGCCGATTGGTTCCAACAATCCGAAAATTCTGATAACTGTCGCCTAACGCAAGTGGAACTGCACTCTTGACCAACCTATGTTTAGCTAGTCGCTCTGCATCTATTAGTTTAATGTTGCCCGTTGGAAAATCAACATGAAAAATAGTGCACAGAATTAATTGCAGTGGACTTCCCTTCGCTCCTACTACAAGGTCAATTCCTTTGGTGTTGGTTGAGATTTTTTCTTCAAGTTGCTTACTGAAAAGCAATAGGATGGTAATGACCGCAATGCCTAGTGCCAAAAGAAAAATATTAAGAACCGTGTTGAGTGGTTTAGCTTTGAGGTAACTCCAGACCAGGCTAATCGTTGACATTTTTATTACTGATTTTGGGAAAGAATCAATTGCTTATTCACTCTGCCTTTCAAACGTTGATCGTGTGTGGCAATAATAAGGGTAGACTTGCTTTGAGAAGCCACCCCCAGCAACAACTCAATTACTTTATCACAATTATTATCATCTAGAGCCGAGGTTGGTTCATCTGCAAGAATGATGGAAGGTTTGTTTAAAATCGCCCGCGCTATCGCAACACGTTGCGCCTGCCCTTGACTTAGCTCTTGAATTCTTGATCTTTTCTTGTCCGCCAGACCCAACTGCTCTAAAACTTCTGCTACTCTGTTTTTGTCTTGCTTCATCCCGGCTAGAAAAGGAGCCATTAGTAAATTTTTTTCAACGGTTAGTGCGTTGACCAAATGATTTTTTTGAAAAATAAAACCAAAGTGCTTTCCACGAAAGTGGTCAAGTTCAGATTCTGATAATTTTGTAATGTCGCTTTCATTTACTTCAATTACTCCGTGTTGCGACTTAAGCAATCCTCCAAGCAAATGAAGTAGAGTTGTCTTGCCGCATCCGGATTCGCCCAACAATAAACACTGCTCACCTGTGTTTACGGTGAAATCCTGAAAAGTAATTTTCTTTTCAGAAGTGTAAGTATACCAAAGCTCCTTTATCAAGATCATAACTTTTGCAACCTAATTCATTTGACACAAATTAAAAAAAGTGACATCAACCTGAATGCAAAACAACTGAGAAAATCACTCTACTAATTTCATATCTTTAACAAGTAAAGATACCGTATGCGATTTGCGACCTATAGTCTATTCCTCCTGCTATTTACCTTATCCATTGAAGTTTTCAGCCAGGAGCTTTATTCTGCGCGTGGATATTGGGTGGAATCTACAAAGGCAACTTACCTATCCATAAAACAGCGACTCAACCGGGGCGATTCTTTAACCAACAATGAAACTGTTTATCTCAAAGATTATGAATCGTATCTGTCAAACTATTTCGAACGAATGTCAGAAGAAGAAAGGCAGGAGTATTTGCGAATGAAGAATCAGTGGAACAGTGAGTTGGGAGTAGCCGAAATATCACCTAAAAATAAAAATAGCACAATTAACGATGATGATTTTGAATGGAGAAACAGGGATAGATTTGTCAACGCTCTTTACGGAGCTTATTATGGAACCAGCATCGTAGTCATAGCGGAAATCGATGGAGCGGGGGCAGCAGGCATACCACTAATTACTGCAGGCTTGTGGTTACTTGGACCAGCCATGAATCCAAAAAAATACGAAGGCATTAACAGAAACACAATCCGTGCAAACAATGCAGGTAAGTTTCTTGGGTTGGGCTATGGTGCAGCTTTAGGTCTAGCGTTGGGAGGCGAAAGTGAGGAAACTGGGAAATGGGCACTTGGACTTTCATCAATAGGAAGCATGGCTTTGGGTGAGGCTGCATTTCAAATACAAAAGCAGAGAAACATTCCAATCGGTCAGATTGGGTTGATGGGGCATTATGGTCTTATGATTCCCTTAGTAAGTGCATCTTTGCTGGCCGCGGGGCAAGTAGACAATGCAAATTTATATGGTTTGACCTTTTTAGGCGGTGGAGTTGCCGGACTACTTATAGGAAATAAGGTCTCTAAGAAATACGAATACTCTCAAGGTGATGTAGCGGCCATAACCTCATTAACAGCAATCTCGGTTGGAATGGGATTTACATTTGTTACGGAAGCTTTGAATAACAGTAATGACCCAACTGCGCTTATTCTGATTCCGGCTACCACTGCACTGCTAGGAACAGTAATAGGTCAAAAGACTGTCAAGGGAGTTCACCTGACAAGTAAACAAGGAGGCACTTTACAATTGGCGACCGCTGGAGCGGCTTTAGTAGGCCTCGGCATTGCTGCTGTGGCTGGGACAGATTCACCAGGAGTTTTCATTGGTATACCTTCTGTGTTGGCGCTTATTACTCATCGAATAGTGTTTCACAATTTTAAGATGAAAAACCTTGAAGCGAATATTGGTGGAAGCGGAAAAAGAAAACATGATTACAGTTTTACAGTAAACGTGTCGCCTGAAAATTATTTGTTGAACAAGAAAATCCCAACACAAAATTATTCACCACAAACATATTCACAATTACAAAATTCGCTGGTCAAGCTCAGATTTACTTTTTAATCTTGGATGGATATCTAAACTAGTTGAACCAGAAGCTTAGATCTATTTCACAAAAGTAATTTCTTTCAAGTCAACCGAAATTTCTTTTCCTTCTCGTAAGATAGATAGCCTCCCATTAT
>JAYVBN010000135.1:0-10258 GCA_043750455.1 Bacteroidia bacterium
TCTCCACTTAATCTATCCTCAATTCGTGGATAACTCATCCTCCCTTATCAACCTGTCTCCTTCTGAAACAAACCCCATCCATCATTTTGGGAGTGCAAATATAGCGTATCAAAGGGTTATTCCAATACCTCCAGAAAAGATTTTTTAGCCAAATCAGGCTATTTTCGGGTTCTGTGGATTGTTTGAGTCCTATCCGGGCCAGTGGAGATCAATGTTATAGGAACATTGAGTGCTTTTTCCAAAAAATCAACGTATTGCGCAAGTTCTATTGGAATTTGATTTTCAGAAACACCAGTTAATGAAGTGTTCCAACCTTTTAATTCGGTATAGATTGGTTTTATTTTTTCATTTACTATTTCGTAGGGAATTAACTCAGTAACTGAACCATTACTTAATTCATAATGTGTACAAACCTTTATTGTTGGAAAAATGCTTAGCACATCTGCCTTCATCATCAGCAACTGAGAAACACCATTGATCATGATTGAATATTTGAGCGAAGGCAAATCAATCCATCCGCATCTGCGAGGACGCCCAGTTGTTGATCCAAACTCATTGCCTTCTTTGCGCATCTTCTCACCATCAGCATCTAAAAGTTCCGTTGGGAATGGACCGCTACCAACACGGGTGCTGTAGGCTTTAAAGATGCCATACACTTCACCGATGTTTTTTGGAGGAACGCCCAATCCTGTGCAAGCTCCGGCTGTAACTGTGCTAGAGCTTGTTACAAACGGATAGCTTCCAAAATCAATATCCAGAAGAGAACCCTGTGCGCCCTCTGCTAAAATCGAAGATCCTTTTTTTAATTCATCGTTAATGAAATACTCGCTATCAATAAGCTTGAATTCTTTCAGAAAAGAGACGGCTTCCAGAAACTGAGATTCTAATTCTTCCCATTTAAAAGGTATTTCGTGGCCTTTTAAAATCTCAAAATGAATGTCGGTAAGTTTTTTGAATTTCTCCTTAAACGTTCCGGCAAGTATGTCACCTACACGCAACCCCTGACGGCCAATTTTATCCTGATAAGAAGGGCCAATACCTTTTAATGTAGATCCTATCTTATCAACTCCTTTCGCTTTTTCATAAGCCTGGTCTAATAGGCGATGCGTAGGAATAATTAGTGTTGCCTTTTTTGAGATAAAAAGATTTGCTTTGACATTCAGGTTGTACTTCTGAAGTTTTTCGATCTCTGTTTTAAAGACGATTGGATCAAGCACAACTCCGTTCCCAATAACATTTCTTGTCTTCTCCCTAAAAATCCCAGATGGAATTTGATGCAAGACATGTTTAATTCCATCAAATTCAAGTGTATGCCCTGCATTTGGACCTCCCTGAAAACGAGCTACAACATCATACTTTGGGGCAAGCACATCAACAATCTTTCCTTTTCCTTCATCGCCCCATTGAAGGCCTAGTAGTACATCAACCTTCATCTCAATAATTTATAAAGTGGGTGGTCGTTAATAAATAATAGGCAATAGGCAATAGGCAGTAGGCAAACATAGGGTAGAATTACTTTTTGGACACCTCGTCTTCGGACTTGATGATTTGGAAAATGGCGTTCAGCTTAGTGATCACTAATAGTTTCTTCACGCTTTCTGAGGGGTTCATCAAATACACTTCACCACCCTTGTTACGGAATTTAGTAAGGATTGTAATCAACACGCCAATGCCGCTACTGTTGATATATCTCAATTCCGCAATATCAATAATGCATGTTAAGACTTTGTGACTTACGGCATCGTTAACAGCACCAACCAACTGCGTGCCGGTGTCCTCTCCTATTAAATCACCTGAAACCCTTAGGATCAGTGTGTTTGCTTTTATTTCTTGGGCAAAGTTCATGATTTTCTACTTTCGCAATTTTTCTTGGTACAATTAGCATATAAAATTAGAGAATGATGCAATACATTGAACTGAAGCAACTCCTCCACTGTATTTTGAATATTCTGAATTCTCGGATCACAAAATTCAACAACCTTATGGCATTCGGTACAAATTAAATGATCGTGTTGTTTAAACCCATATGATTTTTCGTATTGCGCCAGGTTTTTTCCGAACTGGTGTTTACTTACTAAATCACATTCTACTAATAAATCCAGGGTGTTATAAACTGTGGCTCTGCTTACCCTATAATTCTTATTTTTCATGTTAATGTAAAGTGACTCTACATCAAAATGACCTTCTTGAGTATAAATTTCCTCGAGAATGGCATACCGCTCAGGAGTTTTTCTAAGTTCCTTTTTTTCGAGATAGGCGGTAAAGATCTTCCTTACCTCATCAAACATTTTTTGATTCAGAGCCATCCTAAATAATAAAGGCCAAATATAACATCCTGCTGTCCTTGTTCAAAGATTAAAATGGGCGATCGGTTCTGACTAAGATCAAAAGTTGGCAGAAGCGACTTTAAATAAATCTAATTACTACGTGAATCAAATCGGGAAACTGTAACTGCACCTTCGACTTTTTCAAGTTTGCTGATGAGCAGATCGAGATGGCGCGTATCATTTACATAAAGCATAATCTCTCCATTGAAGATGCCGTGATCGGTATTAAATGCCAATGAACTCATATTCACCTTCAACTCTTCAGAAATAATTTTCGATACATCATTGATTAACCCCACACGATCAGTGCCTACAATTCTCAGTCCCGTAAGGAAAGCCACCTCGTGTTGTGAAGTCCACTTTGCCTTTATTACACGATTTCCGTGATTAGATAAAAGTTCGGCTGAATTGGGGCAGTTGGTGCGATGTATTTTTATCCCTTCATTGATCGTTACAAACCCAAATACATCATCTCCTGGAATTGGTGTACAGCACTTCGCCAATTTGTACTCCACTACATCCATGTCTTCTCCAATCAACAAAATATCATCATAACGACCTTTTACTTTTGTAATCTCCTGTTCAACAGACTTGGCATCTTCGCTTGAGTTGTGCGGTCTATTTCTAAGCGCTGATGACGGCTTGAAATCCTTAAACTTTTTGAGATCATTTACGGTAATGATGCCTTTCCCGAAATTGTAATGCAATTCAAATTGAGAGTTGACATTAAAAAAGGATCGCAGCTGTTCATTTACCTGACCATTGACATCAATCTTAAGTTGCTTTAGTTTTCTTAAGAGAGTTTCTTTTCCTTCTTCTGCAACCGCTTTCTTATCTTCCTTTAAGAATTCCTTGATTTTTGACTTCGCCTTCGGACTTACTACAAACCTTAGCCAATCTTCATTAGGTTTTTGTTTGGCCGATGTGAGGATTTCGATCTGGTCGCCATTTTTCAAAACGTGATTGATGGGTACAAGCTTTTGATTGACCTTGGCACCGATACACTTCGCGCCTATGTCGGTGTGGATGTCAAAGGCAAAATCGAGTGCGGTTGCACCTTTTGGAAGTGTCTTTAATTCACCACGCGGTGTGAAGACAAAAACTTCTTCATTAAAAAGATTGCCCCTGAAATCGTCCACAAACTCGAGTGCGCTCAAGTCCTGACGCTCAAGCAACTCGCGCACACGCACGAGCCATTTCTCAAGATTTGATTCGTGATTGGCAGCAGTGTCTTTATATTTCCAATGAGCCGCATAACCTTTCTCTGCAATCTCATCCATTCTTCGCGTGCGGATTTGAACCTCTACCCATTGCCCATTTTTTGCCATCACTGTTGTGTGAAGCGATTCATAGCCATTGCCTTTCGGTGTACTTATCCAATCGCGAAGCCTATCAGGATTTGGTGTATAGTAATCTGTAACAATTGAATACACTTGCCAGCAGTACGACTTCTCCTGTTCCAACGGAGTATCAACAATGATGCGAATGGCGAACAAGTCGTAAACTTCTTCAAACGATATGTTCTGCTTTCGCATTTTATTGTAGATCGAGAAAATGGATTTTGGCCTGCCTTTTATTTCATATTCTACTTTGAGTTTATCAAGCTCATCATTGACAGGTTGAATAAATTGTTTGATAAATTTATTTCGGGAAGCCCTGGTGTCATCAATCTTACTGGCGATATCCGTAAATACCTGATTGTCCGTAAATCTCAGGTACAAATCTTCCAACTCTGTCTTAATGGCGTTAAGTCCAAGCCGGTGGGCAAGTGGGGCATAGAGATAAATTGTTTCTGAAGCCACCTTGAGTTGCTTGTTGCGTGGCATGCTATCTAAGGTGCGCATGTTGTGCAGGCGATCGGCAAGCTTGATGAGGATTACCCGCACATCTTCTGAAAGTGTGAAGAGCATTTTGCGGAAGTTCTCCGCCTGCTGTGAAGTGCCGTATTCAAATACTCCACGAATTTTGGTGAGGCCATCGATAATTTTGGCGATCTTCTTACCGAAAATCCGCTCGATTGTATCGAGTTCGATGTCGGTATCTTCCACTACATCGTGCAGAAGAGCTGCAATAATAGAAGTTGTGCCTAGTCCGATTTCCTCTACACAAATTTCGGCAACTGTAAGTGGATGAAAAATATAAGGCTCTCCGGACTTTCTACGCATATTCTTATGCGCCTCCATAGAAATAGTAAAAGCCCGCTTGATCAACTTGGCATCACCATCCTTTAAAATGGGTTTAGCCTTTCGCAACAGCCTTCTGTACCGGCCAATTATCTCCTTCTTCTCCGCTGCTTCATCAATTACCACTGATTCAGATAATTTATTTGATTTGACTTTAAGGTAGAACTTTAATCCTCACTATTTAAAAATTCCGGACTGCACTTGTAAACTTTTCTTATTTTTTTGTTCCCACTTTAATCCTAACGAATAATCTCTAAATTTGCACTCCCTTTTTGACCACCAATCAAGGATTTTTGCTGACTTAATGCGGAAATCTATGAAGCGGATCAAAAAAAATGCGCATGTGGCGTAATTGGTAGCCGTGCCAGACTTAGGATCTGGTGCCGCAAGGCGTGGGGGTTCGAGTCCCTCCATGCGCACAACAAAAGAGCCCTCATTCCTGATAAGTTATTATCGGGATTGGGGGTTCCTAATTCTTGACCTTTAGTTATTGCAGAAGATCGATCGTTAACCAAAAACTCTATCACCTTGAACATTACACTTGACAAACAAAACGCAACGGACGGACTTATTAAAGTTACGCTAACCGAAAGTGATTACCAACCCAAAGTGGAAGGAAAACTAAAGGACTATTCGCGCAAAGCAAACATCAAAGGATTCCGTCAGGGTAAAGTTCCGTCTGGTGTAATCAAAAAAATGTACGGGAAGTCAATCCTAGTAGAGGAAGTAAATCATTTGATTTCTCATTCCATCTCAGATTATATTAAAGACAACAAGCTGCGTATTCTTGGAGATCCTCTCCCCAATACTGACAAGGCAAGAACTATTGACTGGGATAATCAAAAAGAATTTGAATTTGAATTTCAGGTGGGACTGGTGGATGACTTTCAATATGACCTGTCTGCGAAAGTAAAAGTCAAGTCATATGCGATAGAGGTTGATGACAAAGTAATGGATGAAACGTTGGCCGACTTGAAACAAAGATTTGGCAAAGTATCTTACCCGGATGTAAGCGAGACCGCTGACAACTTATATGGAGAAATCGTTGCTGTTGACGGAGTTAGATCCGAAGAAGAAACTAAAAAAAACTCTTATATCTTCATTGAAAAAGTAGAGGAGAAAGAACAGAAAAATTTTATTGGCTTAAAGAAAGAAGACGAGGTAGAGTTTGATATCACTAAAATCTTCTCAGACGAAAACTTGACTGCACAGGCGATCAATGTTTCTGCCGAAGAAGCAAAAACTGCAAAAGGAAAATATACTGTTAAGATCACAACGATTAGCAGAACTGAACCAGCAGAAATTAACGCTGAGTTTTTTGATAAGGTGTTTGGTAAGGATGTGGTGAAAACGGAAGAAGAATTTATCGCCAAGGTTAAAGAGACCATTTCAGAAAACTACAAGCGCGAAACCGATCACTTACTGGATCATGAAATTCAACATCATTTTGTTGATCACACAAAGATTAACATGCCCGACAACTTTTTGAAACTGTGGTTGAAAGCCACCAGCGAAGGAAAAGTGACGGATGATATTCTTGACAAAGAATTCAATCAGTACAAGGAGACTTTAAAGTGGGATCTCGTCAAAAATAAAATTGCCGAAGATCTGAAAATCACTGTAGAGGCTGCTGAAGTAAAGAGCAAAGCAAAAGAAATGATCCTGCAACAATTTGGCGGGCAGGCTTTTGCCGAACAACTTGGCGACAAAATGGATGGCATTGCTGATAATTATCTTTCCGGTCAGGATGGCAAAAACTTTATGAATCTTTACAACCAACTCAGGTCGGATAAAATCATGAAAGCTATCCGCGAAACCATCACCCTTACTGAAAAGAAAGTAAGTTTAGAGGAGTTCAAAAAAGTAGCAGAAGAACACAATCATTAAACTGAACCTTCTGGCGCATCAAAGCGTTTAAAAAGAGCTCTTGTCAATTGGCAGGAGCTTTTTTATTGTCTGTCCCTTTAGTAACATTGAGGTCAAGACAACAATAAAAGTTTGGGTTTTCCGTCTTAAAATTTAAAATAATCCAGTAATCAAAAACTTAGAAATATGAACCACAACAACGAATTCAGAAAATACGCAGTTCACCACATGGGCATGAGTGGAAATACCATCGATAGTTACGCGCAGAAGGTGGAGAACATGACACAATATGTGATTGAAGAACGGCCAGGAAATTTCCGTGCGATAGATGTGTTTACGCGCCTTATATCAGACCGGATTATTTTCCTGGGGATGGGTATTGATGACCAGATCGCCAATTTGTTAATCGCTCAGTTACTTTTCCTTGAATCCTCCGATCCGAAAAAAGATATCATCATGTATATCAATAGCCCTGGTGGCTCGGTATATGCAGGCTTAGGCATTTACGATACTATGCAGTACATCAACCCTGATGTGGCCACTGTTTGTATTGGGCTGGCTGCTTCAATGGGCGCAGTTCTTCTGGCCGCAGGTTCTCCTAAAAAACGATCTGGCCTGCCACATTCAAGAATCATGATTCATCAGCCTTCTGCCGGAATGCAAGGAACTTCTTCGGACATGGAGATTTCGATGAGACAAACGCTGGAGTTGAAAAGAGATTTATACAACATTATTTCAAAGCACAGCGGACAGGCGTACGAAAAAATAGAGAAAGACTCGGATCGTGACTATTGGATGCGTTCTGTTGATGCCAAAGAATACGGTTTAATTGACGAGGTTTTGGAGCGGATTAAGAAATAATTTCTCAATTAGCCAATTGTTCGATTAGCCAATTAGCCAATAAAATGTGGATAAATAGTGATACTTTTGAGACTTTCATTGGCTAATCGGCTAATTTTCAAATTGATCAATTAACTATGGCTGAAGTTACCTGTTCGTTTTGCGGAAGAAATAAGAAGGATGTAGACCTGATGATCTCGGGCATACACGCCCACATCTGTGATAAGTGTGTAACACAAGCCAGCACCATTCTGCTGGAAGAAAAGAAGAATAAAATTGACGCAGGTAACCTTCCTAATTTTAAACTCATTAAGCCAAGGGAGATTAAGAAGTTTCTGGATGAGTACGTGATTGGCCAGGATGATGCGAAAAAGATTATGTCTGTGGCGGTATACAATCACTACAAGCGCCTGATGCAGAAGAAGTCCGACAGTGATGTAACCATTGAAAAGTCAAACATCATTATGGTGGGTGAAACGGGAACAGGTAAAACCTATCTGGCAAAAACACTTGCCAAATTACTTCAGGTTCCTTTTTGTATTGCAGACGCTACCGTACTCACAGAAGCAGGCTATGTTGGCGAAGACGTTGAAAGTATTTTAACAAGATTATTGCAAGCTGCCGATTATAACGTTGAAGCCGCTGAAAGGGGCATTGTATACATTGACGAGATTGACAAGATCGCACGTAAATCTGATAACCCATCGATTACACGCGATGTTAGCGGTGAAGGAGTGCAACAAGCGCTTCTAAAATTATTGGAAGGAACCGCAGTGAATGTACCTCCACAAGGCGGAAGAAAACATCCGGATCAAAAAATGATCACTGTAAATACTGAAAATATTTTATTTGTTTGCGGTGGCGCATTTGAAGGGATTACTCGCTTTATAGCGAGGAGATTGAATACGCAACCACTTGGTTTTGTTGCTACGGCAAACAGTTTGCAACCTGGAGAAATTGACAAGGACAATCTTTTGCAGTTTGTATCTGCTCAGGATTTAAAAAGCTTTGGTTTGATTCCTGAATTAATTGGTCGGTTGCCTGTGGTTGCTTTCCTTAACCCACTGGATCATGCAGCGATGACGAAAATTTTGACAGAGCCAAAAAATGCCTTGGTCAAACAATATAAGAAATTGTTTGAAATGGAAAATATTGAAATTGAATTTAAAGAAGGGGCCATTGACTTTATCGTTGAAAAAGCAATGGACTACAAATTAGGAGCCCGTGGCTTGCGTTCCATATGCGAAGCCATTGTAAATGATGCCATGTTTGATCTTCCTTCAGAAAAAACAACTGATAGGCTCATCATCAACCGGACTTATGCTGAGGAAAAATTCAGCAAATCGCAGTATAGTAAGTTGAAAGTAGCGTAAAACAGTTACGATTCAGGAAATTCAATTTGCCTTTTTCAAATAGTCTACCATAAGCCTTCCCGCATTTTCTGAGGCCGAACCTGTATTCAGAATTTTATAGACTTCCTCATAATCTGAAAGCATTTTTTTCCGATAAGATTCATTTTCCAACAAGTTTTTCAATTCAGCATTCACATTCTCAGGTGTCATTGTATGCTGAAGAAATTCTTTAATCACTAATCGGTTGGCAATAAGATTTACCAGAGAAATAAATTTTACCTTTACAAACCGTATCCCTAAAAAATATTCAATTGAGCTGGCTCTATAGATAACAGCTTGTGGCACTTTGAATAGACCCGTTTCCAACGTAGCAGTGCCTGAAGTTACGATAGCAGCATCAGCATGAGACAATAAGTCATAGGTTGCATCATAAATGAATTTAACATTGGGTGTTGAACGAAGTGCTGCATAGAGTTCATCTGGCAATGTCTTGACTGCCGCTACAACAAACTGATAATCTGGATTTGATTTCACCACCTCGACCATTACGGGTAACATCCGCTGCAATTCTATTTTGCGACTGCCTGGCAGGAGAGCCACAATTTTTCTTTTCTTTGAAATAGAATTCTTACTTATAAACTCAGGGTCAGACTGAAAAGCTTTGACTGCATCTAGCACTGGATTTCCTACATAATCAACATCCCAATCAAATTGTTTGTAGAAATCCTTTTCGAATGGCAGGATGCAAAACATCCGATCCACATTTGCTTTAAGTTTCCAGGCACGACCCGTGTTCCACGCCCAGACTTTGGGTGAGATGTAGTAAAATACTTTCAGCCCGCTTGCCTTTGCAAACTTTGCAATTCTCATGTTGAACCCCCCATAATCTATGAGGATGATCACATCAGGTTGAAATTCTAAAATATCCTTCTTACAAATTTTTAGCAGCTCAGAAATCTTAGTCAGGTTAGCGATGACTGCCACAAATCCCATAAAAGCCAACTTGGAATAATGGATCACCAGCTCCATTCCTGCATCCTTCATGTAATCGCCACCAAAGCCACGAAGAGTTGCTTGCGGATCATTTTTCCGAATAGCCTTTACTAGATTACTGCCGTGCAAGTCGCCTGAGCGTTCGCCTGCAATGATGTAGTACTTCATAAGGCTCGGGGATTTACCAGAAGTATGCCCTGAAGTTTCCTGTCAAGATTATTCTCCAAAATACTCGACATAGTTTCTTGGAGTTTCATAAAGGCGAAGGGAAAATAATTTTCCGAACTTACTTATTGTAGAAATTTTTGGTGAGAGAATCTTCCATATCTCTTCACTCAGGTTTTCGCAACTCGCTAATTTATCTCTCATAAAATCCACATCCACATTCAGGTTTTTATGATCGAGTTTTTCAATCACCTCTTCTCTTATTAGCACACTCAATTTTTTAAGATCAATAACAAAACCTGTGTCTGGGTCAGGTTCTCCTTTCACTGTTACAATCAAATCAAAATTGTGACCATGCCAGTTCTCATTGGCACACGGGCCAAAGACATCTACATTCTTCTCTTTACTCCACGCTGGATTGTAAAGTTTATGAGCTGCGTTAAAATGTTCTTTTCGGCTAACGTGTACCATTTTGTAATCAAAAATCCCTCAAAGATAAACTTGTTAAGGGCTACTTAAACAGATACCTTTA
>JAYVBN010000136.1:0-3738 GCA_043750455.1 Bacteroidia bacterium
TCTCCACTTAATCTATCCTCAATTCGTGGATAACTCATCCTCCCTTATCAACCTGTCTCCTTCTGAAACAAACCCCATCCATCATTTTGGGAGTGCAAAGGTAGACCTTGGAAGGGTTTATGCAATAGTTGCGGAAAAGATTTTTTACCAAATCAGGCTCTTTTCGATGATTTTACCCATAACTGCCTGACTTTCAGAACCTGAATCAGGGCAATTTTTTCTTAAAAAGGGGCACTGTGCTGCATGGTTCTCCAAACATGATGCTTGAAGCAACTAATTTGAGGCGATTTGTGACCTCAACATAGGCTGATAAGGGCACCTCTACTTTACTGCACCCTTTAACTATCATTTTTTTGTCGCGGTATTTTTCCCAATCTATCTGTGATAATGAATCATAGAAAAGTTGAGATTCCAATTCGGATAAATTGCCGAAGACAACTCGTTTTGAATAAGGTTGAAGTGCAATTGATAAAAGCATAAATGCCCAAGTGGGAATAATTGCATCAGCAGAGCAAATAATTGCAACATGCTTTTCCGAGTATTGAGACCAATCATAATTTTTGATTGCGTCACGGAAATCTTTTTCTTTTAGTATAACACCTTGAAAAAGAAAATCCTTCATGTCAAATAAAATACGTTCACCTAGAGTATAATATTCTTCCAGATCGAATGTGATCAATTGACTATTGTTGACTCTGTTCGTTATTTCTTCCATGGTTTTTTTCACCTCATCCGGCCTTTGGCGACCTTCTCCGAAGGAGAAGGAATCCGGAATTTACGTTTAGAACATTGTTAAACTGTTTTTGGTTTTTTAACCATGAATTCTTTTAAATAGTGAGGTTCGAATGACGAAAGGTTTTCAAACTCATTTTTCTTAAATTTTTGAAATGCCATCTCCCCTAATTGTGCGGCTGATGGATTGATACCTTCGATAAATCTTGCATTGAGGTGCTTGATTATCGCTTTGCACTTATCTGTACCATTTCCAAAAAAGTAGATCGTTTTTTGATCTAACCATTCCTTAAAACTTCCCTCATCTATAATTTTTGCCTGGGTTGTCTCAACAACATTTAAATCAAGATCGGAAAGCAAACAATAGACTTCCATTCTGCGGGCGTCAAGCATGGGGCAGAGTAAAACCTCACTCACCTCACCCCCTAGCCCCCTCTCCAGAGGAGAGGGGGAAGAGTTAATGTGAGAGTATTTTACTTGGTATGACATTAGTTCCAATGTGCTGATTGAGATTAAGGGAATTTGCAATGCAAAGCAAAGTCCTTTGGCTGTAGCGACTCCTATTCGCAAGCCTGTATATGATCCGGGACCCGATGCCACTGCTACCGCATTAATTTCTTTGGAGAAGATTTTTGAATCTTTTAAGAGTTGATCAATTATTGGCGCAAGTTGGGATGAAGCTGACTGGGGTGTAAGCAATTCTTTGCTCGTCAATAAATTTCCATCCTCATGCAATGCTGCTGAACAAATTGTTGTGGATGTTTCGAGGCTTAGGATTAAAGCCATCAGTTGGGAGAAAGTAATTTCCGATAGGCCGCATTATCAGAAAGCATTTTCCTGGCCTGTACAATTTCAGGCTCTTTATCTAAAGAAATTTCAGTTTGACCCGCAATGAGGCGATAGTGAAAAGCAATCTCACCTTCAATGATTTTGGAAATTTCATCTTTGAATCGAGTGAAATCAGTTGAATGATTTTGATCGATTTTTAATTTCAATGCCAGCAGTTGATTTTGCAATTCATCGTAATGCCGCTCCGCCTTTGCGGTTTCAATTAGCTTGTCGGTTTGTTTTTCTAATTCGGTAGCGTATTTAAAATTCTTCTCCTTAAGCCAGCTTGTGAATTTGGAATATTCAGCATCTGTCAACTTAAAATTTTTCATAGTGACTGGAGCCTCGGGGTATTCACCACAATATTTATTTGCATACTCAAAAATAAATCCCTTGGTGATCAATTCTTCCGATACTGATCCCAAAAATTCATTTGCGATAGCTACATCCGGATCAAGACCTCCACCATCGAATACTTTACGGCCTCCTTTTGTTTTGAACTCTACTTTCAATGAATCGGCAAATTTTTCTACTGTACCATCTTTTTTGCGATGTGTATAATCCAATGCCTGAATGCACCGGCCACTGGGGATATAGTACTTTGCCGTAGTGACTTTTAGTTGCGCATTATATGCTAGTTGACGAGTGGTTTGAACTAATCCTTTTCCAAAAGTTTTTTGTCCGATTAAAATGGCGCGATCATAATCTTGCAACGCTCCGGCTACAATTTCAGATGCCGAAGCACTACCATTACTAGTTAGTATTGCCAATGGGATTTCCGTATCTACAGGATTATTAAGTGTTACATAGGATTTATTCCATTCCTGCACCTTTCCTTTCGTGGCAACAACTTCAAGGCCCTTTGGTATAAACACATTGACAATATTCACGGCTTCATACAGCAAGCCACCTGGATTGTCTCTCAAATCAAGGATAATTTTTTTTGCTCCTTTTTCTTTGAGCTTTATAACTGCCTCTTCCACTTCCTTTCCGGCACCCGTTGTAAAATCATCTACCTTAATGTAGCCAATGTCTTCATCGGTGATGCCCTGATAGACCACGTTTGTAACTTTGATTTTATCTCTCATTATCTTGAGATGCAAATCTTCTTTTCTTCCCTCCCGCCTTACTACTAATTCTACTTCTGTTTTTGGTTTGCCTTTTAATAAAGTGCTGGTTTCTGATGTCGCCTTGCCCTGGACGTTTTTTCCATCAATGGAAATTATTTCATCACCTACTTTTACCCCGGCCTTGTGGGCAGGGAACCCTTCATACGGATTTGTTACTACAATTTTTTTATTCACTATACCGATCAAAGCACCGATACCTGCATATTGACCTGTCGTTTGAATACTAAATGATTCAATATCCTCTTCGGGAATATAATCGGTATACGGATCAAGTGATTCCAACATTCCAGTGATACCGATGCTAATTAATTTTCGCGGATCAACATCGTCTACATAGTAGGCATTGACTTCTTTGAAAAGCGTTGCGAAAATATCAAGGCTCTTGGCGATGTCGAAATACCTTTCACCAGGGATAGTAAAGGCTACTGTAACTGTGATTATTAAAACACCTACTAAAAACTTTGCCCTTCTTCTCATATGTTTATCAAAGAGTTGAGAATGTAAATTTTATTTGACTCTCCGGCCAGGGATAGGAGTGGAAAGCCCACAGCGAAGGGTTGGCCTTGCGCGATTGGGCGAGGACCTGCCTACCGGCAGGCAGGCTTGGAACGGATAGCCCAGTGGCGCCTCGCCAGGCCGCCAAGTATTTATAAAAATTTGTTTGCTTAGCCAACATTAGCTTTTTGAAACACCTAATTTCTTAATTTTTTCCAGCACTAGAAAGAGTTTGTCTTTAATCACCTGAAATGGCTCTATTTCTTTTGATGTATAGACAAAAGCCAACAGCAGGGAAAGTTCTTTAATTTGATCTTTCTGAAGTCGGTAAGCCTCCCTTACTCTGCGCTTAATCAGATTTCGATCAACAGCTCGTTTAAAATTTCTTTTGGAAACCGATATTAAAACCTGATTGATCTTGTGATCCGATTCCGGATTAAGCAGACTGAGAACTCGAAATGGGTATAAATGAAAAGAGGAACCCTTTTCAAAGAGTTCCTGTATATGCTTTTCGCCAGCAAGTCTTTCTTCTTTTTTAAAAGAAAACTGTTTC
>JAYVBN010000137.1:0-4022 GCA_043750455.1 Bacteroidia bacterium
TTTCATATTATTTTCTTTGGTTGAGTTCATAACGACAAGTACACCCTAATTTGTTGTATGCTGATAGCGGATATTTTGATAAAATAAACAAAATACTAAGTTCTTAGTATGAAGTATTGCCACGGACTTATTTTTAGTATGTCATGTGCATTAACTCTTTCACAAATAATCCTTATAATTTAACTCCGTACATTTTTCAACGCTAAATTCACGCAATGCATTGGCTGATTCCGCAAACAATTCTTTCAGTTTTTTATCTGCACTTCCGTTTTGCATTTCAATTTTACTCACCAAATCACTAAAGCGATTGGCGAGTAATGTGTAGGCCACCCGCAGTGCTTTGTTATCCATCAGCATTTTATACTGTGCTGGATATTGCCGCTTGGAATAATCGAGGTACCAGGCCATCATAATGGAGAATTCATAGTAAGCCTCCCATTGGCCTACAGGTAAATTCTTTATCCCTTCTTTATAGGATAGAAACTTTTGATTGATCTTTTCTTTATTTGTTACAATATCCCAATCTGCTTTTGTTCCATTGTAGTAAGCAGAAAATTCATCCAATAAACCATAAATGCCACTGGCCTGTGACCCAATGCTGGATAATTCGAAAACATAGGTATTTCTGAAAAATGATTGATACTTAACTTTGGGTATAATCTTGATCAGCTCGTACGAATTGTATGTCTCGGTGATCTTGAAGGGTATAATAATCGATTCGGAAATAAAATATCCGGCATCATTATTTACCATGTGGCATGCTTCATGGACGACTGTATTAAAATCTCCGAATAAAGAAGTAAGGCTTGTGTCTGGTGCATAATGAACAAAAGCCGAAATGTTTGGCTCTCTTGAAAGGATGGCGTGAGAGGAAGGCGAAACCAATTGACTTATCGACAAGAAGAAATCTGCTTTGGCTCTATCCGTCAAGAAGCGGCCTTCATTGGTTCTTGCTATTTTTACTGACTTAGTAGCAGATAGTTTTTTTGAGGCACCCAATACTTCTTTTACCATATTGCTATGTAGCGAGTCGTAGGCTTTTAATTTAGGCTCCATTTCTTTGTCAAACGTACCGCGCCCACTACCGCCAACCCAAAAAGCACCGGCTTCCCATCGCGCCTCTATTTTATTTTTATTTAAATCACGCTCATACTGTTTGAGTTTTACTTGCCTCAATTCCAGCAATCGGTTCGTTTCTCTATTACACAAAGCGAAGGCCAAGCAAAAAGAAGCGTTACTTAGATTCTTGAAATAAATATCTTTCTTATACGTTTTTGAAAATTTTAATAGTTCTAAAAAGTAGTGCCTTGATCGCACAACATCAATAAAAGAGTTATCGGCAGCAAAAGCAGTGCTTTGTTCAATGGAAGCCGTTTTCTGTAACGCCTGGTTTAAGTAATATTCATAGTTATTCAAAAGGTTTGATAGTTTCGCATTTGAGCCTCCCCATTCCCTTATTAATCCTGTAAGTCCATTAATACTACTATAATCTACCACCTCACCCAGGTAAAACTTAAAGTCCCAATCCTGCTTCTCGGCTTCAGATGTTTTGTTGATGATCTCCGAAGAATTGAAATCATATACCCCCGACAGGTAGATAAGTGTATCTACATTCCCTTTTACCCAGCCTTCTCGTGTTTGTCCATCACATACCGTAGCTAAGCAGATAGTAATGAGAAAAATAGTTTGATAGCGGATTGAGAGTATTGAGCTCATATCTTTACAAATTCAAAATAGAAAAGCGCCTTCTGATTCCTATTTTCTGTTTTGCCTTTTAATTTGAATCCATTGCTGGCAAGATCATCTATCAATTCTTTCTCCACAGGCATATCGTGCCCGCAATCCTTTCTTGTTTTGCCGGGCTTCTTTGCTATGTTTTCAGCGATTACCAGAACACCATCCTTTTTTAGAATGGAACTTATATCGGCCAACATTTCTTTCTTATAAGTTAGCTCATGATACGTCAAATCGAGAATGGCACGGTCAAACATATCCTTTGGCAATTGGGTTGACTTTTCATCTCCTATTGTAAAATGAAAAGTGTCATCAACAACTTCGTTGCTTTGTGCCGAGTACCATTTGATTACTTTATTGAAGTTCTTTTGATTTAGGCAAGCGGTATCAATGTCTTCGATATAAAAATCATTTTTCATGTTTTTCAAGATCACATGAAGGATTGTTTTCCAACCGGCAGCCCCGCCTATATCAGCAACGGTTTCTCCATCCTTTATGCCATAGTATTTCACGAAATTTTCATACTGCATCATTGTCATCTCCCGATCATTAAGCAAGGCAGCACAGTAAATATCGTAATTTGCAAAGGGGTCTTCCTCTTGGGCTAAGACAGACAGGTGTTGAATAGTTAAAATCAAAATAAATACGTAAAATCTCATTGAGTGCTGGGGTCTTCTTTGATTCGTTTATTTCTCCTCTACTACTTCCAGAAAAACCCTAAAGCCGATGGTCGTCTTAGGTCCATCATACCTGATTTGCTTGGGTATAAAACATTCAGATATAGAATTGTCCCAACTGCCTCCTTTAGATACACCTTCTTCGGCCACCATTTCGGCAGCGTTGCCAATTACACCATATAAACCATAACAGTTAGGGACATAGATTTTAACAGGTGAGGTGTACCTGTATCCATCCATAAAATGATCTGGTATATCATCGGCAGGACTAAAGCTAGGCTTAAAATTTGCCATCCAATACATCTTGCTCTTGGATTTCTTAGCAGGAAGGTTCCAATTGCCTCGCTCGCCCGGAAGAAGAATAGGAAGATTATTCCAATTGGAAGGTTTGAAGTAACTTGAATCATTGGCTTTATCGAATTCAATATTCCCGAATGCAGCTATCTCCCACTCTCTTTCTGTTGGCAACCTTACCATTACTTTTTTATACTCACCTTTTCCAGTTGCGTTTACTTTATTGTATTGCTCTGTTAGCCAGGCGCAATAGGCCACAGCCGTTTCATACCTGATGTTTATCACCGGATATTGTGCAAAGCCCTGAGAAGTCAGATAGGTATTGGTAAATGAATCCGGGTCACCGGGTAAGGTATTAGGGGTAAACTCTTGAATGATGGAAGGATCATAGGGAACGAGGATAGCCTCCCAGTTCTTCCCTTCGCGCTTCAAATGCTCCACATACAATCTAAACTCCTCGTTGGTGACCTCGTGCAAGCCAGCCAGAATTGTTGTGCTATAGGGAAGTTTGACAAACTTTGCTGACAGTTCTTTTCTTGACTGCGCCATTGAAGAAAATGAGAGGAGAAAACACTGCGCTAATGCCGCCATGAGCGCGCACCATAAACAAGAGGTTTTCATTGGCGATCGTTTTCATTTTTAGTATTCGTTCCTGAAGAATCATTCTTGAAGGGTTGAATTTTATCAAACATCTTTTCAGCGTCTTCCTTTTTCACACCCTGAACTTTTACCACGTTATTGATCCAGGCTTCTTTCAATTGTTCTAATCTCTTGTTATTCATATCATGCAATTTAACTTTGGCACAAATTCAAGCGCTTACTTTCACCCGAATTGATAACGTAAAGTAGGCCTCTTTTTATTGCTTGCTCAATACTTAAAAGTTAGTAAAATCTCAAAATACTAAGTTCTTGGTATGGGCTAATTTAACTTCACACAGGTTTTAATTTATATTTGGTCCTGTGAAAAACATACACAAAGTCTTCCGGAAAAAGAAGCTGAGGGGCATAGCAAGGAAAGTAAAGAGAGTGTGCAGCACCTACCAGGTTGAATTAAAACCATATGATAAAGAAGCACTTGGTGCGAACCGCTACTACTTTCCGATTGATGGTTATCGCATAACCTCGCGCGTGAGTGCTCATTTACAAAGCATCATTCTCCAAAAAGCGATTGATGAAACGTACCGGCTTATTGAAAATAAAGCTGAGCATTACAAAAACACTAAGTTCGTTTGCCTTTTAGAGATAAAATACAGGCAAATCGAGATAAACCATTTTCTGGATGAAGGTTACTATGATTACTTTTTTGCTAAGGATTTT
>JAYVBN010000138.1:0-11812 GCA_043750455.1 Bacteroidia bacterium
ACTCGAAGTTATGATCTTGAAATTGAAGTACTGGAAGATGAAGCGGCAATTAATATTTTGTTGAAGAAAACCTCTGTGCCAACTTGAAAAAACTAACTACTTTAACACTTCAGCACCCCAACACTTAAACACTTTTAAAAATGAGTTTAGCAAAAAAAGCAGTAGAGCAAGGCAAAGGAATAGTAAGACTGGCACCCACATGGGTTCCTCGCTCATTCTGTGTGCCGGGTCGAAGAATCAAGTTGCATCCCGATGATTATTATGTGTTGGGTGGAAACCGTGGTGGTATTGATGAACGTTGGTTGTCATCTACAACTCCTGCCAAGAACGGTCCGCTCACTGGAAAAAATGAAGGCTTAAGTGCTGTGGTCGTGAAGGACGGTGCCAAGGAAGAACAGATATTATTGAAAGATGTCATTGATGAACTTAAAGGCGAGATTATCGGAGACCGGTTGTGGAACAAGCATAAAAGCTGGCCTATGTATTCAAAGTTCTTTGATAACATGGGGCCACTTCCTCATCACGTTCATCACAATGATGAGAAGGCCGCACTAATTGGTCAGTTCGGCAAACCAGAAGCATATTACTTTCCTCCGCAGTTGAATAATCATGGAGGCGATTTCCCTTATACTTTTTTTGGTATTTCACCCGGCACAACGAAGGCCGAGATCAGACAATGCCTTGTCAATTTTACCAAAGGCGATAACAAGATCACCAATTACTCCTCTGCGTTTCGCCTTGAGCCGGGCACTGGTTGGGATGTTCCTCCGGGAATGCTCCATGCACCCGGAAGTATGTGTACATACGAGCCGCAGAAAGCTTCTGATGTTTTCGCGATGTATCAGTCATTGGTCAATGAAGCAATTATCCCTGAAGAATTATTATGGAATGGAACTCCGAAAGACAAGATCGGTGATTTTGATGAGTTGATCGAAGTACTTGATTGGGAACTCAACGTTGATCCGAATATTCTGCAAACCAGATTCATGAGTCCGAAGCCAGTAAGATCATTAGCAGAAATGAAAGCTCAAGGATATTCAGAAACCTGGGTGTGTTATAAGTCAAACGCATTTAGTGCCAAGGAACTGACCATTTTTCCAGGCGCAACCGTCACCATCAAAGACAGTGCAGCCTATGGCATCATCATGATGCAAGGCCATGGCACAATGGGTGCATGGAATGTGGAGACACCAGCATTGATTCGTTACGGACAATTAACCAACGATGAGTTTTTCATCACGGAAAAAGCAGCGCGTGATGGTGTTAAGATTACCAATGCATCTACAACCGATCCTATCGTAATGCTCAAACACTTTGGCCCTGAAAATCCAGACCTGAAACTATAAACTAAAAACTTTAAACTATTTTGTTATGCCAGAAAATAACTACCCCAAACTCCACAATGCTACATGGCCTGGTATTGTTGGTAAAGGTCCGGATTCTGAACCTGTTATTCCGTTTGATACGTTGCTTGAAATGACCGCTGCAGCGGAAGTCAATGGAATAAAATTCGATGGTGTTGACCTTGGTCTTTTTGGCCCCCATATTGATCTTGCCACCTACACTGATGATGATATCAAAAAATTGGCGGATAAGCTCAAAGGCTTAAAGCTAAATGTCGGTAGCCTTGTTGCACCTATTTGGGGAGGCCCTGCAATGGGCAGCAAAGAAGACCGCGCTGTCTTTGTTGATATGGTTAGAAAATCCTGTCATTTCGGAAAGCGATTACGAGAGTTGGGTGTGCGCCCGCATGGAGTGGTGCGGATTGATTCTGCAAGTTCGCCAACGAACTGGGCAGTTGATCCAATCGCCAATACGAAATTGATTGCTCAGACATTTCGCGAAGCTTGTGATGTTGCAGCTGGCTTTGGTGAAAAACTTGCAGCTGAGGGAGAGATATGCTGGGGAGGTATGCATAGTTGGAAAACCATGGTGGATACTTTGGAAGCAGTTGATCGACCCAACATTGGCTTTCAGGCCGACATGGCTCACACGTTATTATATTTATTAAGCGACAATCGTCCCGAAGACAGGATACTCCCTAAAGACTTTAAGTGGGGTGACAGGAAGGCACTAACCGAGGGACTGAAAACCGTTACCAAAGCCCTTCGTCCTTGGACACTTGACTTCCACGTTGCACAAAATGACGGCACTGTATTCGGTTCAGGTTCGCATGATAAAACAGGCAGACACTGTCAGGCAACGGATCCAAATGGTAAACTAGACATTGCCAATGATGCTGGATTCTGGCTGCGCGATGAAAACGGAAAACTCACCAAAGCCTTTAAACATATTTGTTGGGATGGATGTATGTTCCCGAATGAAGTGATGATGAAGCAACAAACATGGAATGACATTCTCGCCACGATGATAAAGGTTCGCCAGTTGCATGGATGGTATGAATAAGTTGCCTTACCAACGAGTAATGAGGTGATAACGAACAACGATTAACGAACAACCAACAACTATTTCATCATGAGCAACAAGAAACAACTTAGAATAGGCCTAATTGGCAGTGGCTTTATGGCTCGTACGCATACCAACGCTTATAAGCGTGTAGGTGATTTTTTCCCTGAACTAAATTATCGCCCTGTATTGAAAGCAGTTTGCTCGCGCAACCCTGAAAAAGTAAAGGCTTTTGCTGAACAATGGGGCTATGAATCAACAGAAACCGATTGGAAAATTCTGATCGCACGAGATGATATA
Source organism: Bacteroidia bacterium (assembly GCA_043750455.1). Taxonomy (GTDB): domain Bacteria; phylum Bacteroidota; class Bacteroidia; order Cytophagales; family Cyclobacteriaceae; genus ELB16-189. The sequence goes on from JAYVBN010000138.1 coordinate 2,707, forward strand.
GATGCAGTAGACATTTGTGCGTCAAATGATGTTCATGCTGAAATTGCCATAGCTGCAGCGGCAAAAGGCAAAATGATTTTGTGTGAGAAACCACTTTCACGCACACTCGCGGAAGGTAAACAAATGGTTGATGCAATTGAAAAGAGCGGAGTAAAGAATACCGTTTGGTACAACTATAGACGAGTGCCCGCGGTAACCTTAGCAAAGCAAATTATTGATTCGGGAAAACTTGGTAAGATCTTTCATTATCGTGCTAACTTCCTTCAGGATTGGACGATAAGTCCTGAATTACCACAAGGCGGTGAAGGCTTGTGGAGATTAGATGTTGAGGCAGCTGGATCAGGAGTGACAGGTGATCTGCTTGCGCACTGTATTGATGCAGCCATGTGGCACAACGGCCCTATCAAAGATGTGTCTGCCGTTACCGAAACATTTATCAAAGAACGAATGCATCAGGCCACTGGAAAGATGCAGAAGGTAGGTATTGACGATGCATGTATTTTCCATTGTCATTTTGAAAATGGATCATTGGGTTTGTTTGAATCAACACGCTATGCACGTGGACATAAAGCAGAATATACATTTGAAATTAACGGTGAGCATGCTTCTATTCGTTGGAACCTACATGACCTTAATCGCCTGGAATTTTATGACCATTCCGATGAGCCAACAGTTCGAGGGTGGCGCACCATCCTCGTAACAGATGGAGATCAACCCTATATGAAAAGGTGGTGGGTTCCTGGATTGATCATCGGTTACGAGCATACCTTTGTTCATCAGTTTGCTGATTTCTTGCTAAGCCTGGAGACAGGAAAACCATGTTCACCAACCTTTAAAGATGCGCTGGAAACACAGAAGGTTTGCGAGGCAGTTATTTATTCAGCAAAATCCAGAAGTTGGAAGGATACTGGAGCAAAAAGCTTTTAGGATCTGGTCTCGAATAAATCAGCTCGGCCTCATTCACTACTACATACATAGTAACTATTGAATATTGCAGTTTGTCATTTAAAGGTTCGACCCCGATGGGGTCGAATGTTTATAGGTTAGAACATCCTATAAACATTCGACTCCGAAGGAGTCGAACAGAAATATGAAAGGTTGCTGAGTAGTGACTCAGCTCAGAAATTTCATAGATTGAATTTTATCGCTCGTCTCTAATGAAAAAATTAATAGTACTAACCGGAGCTGGCATTAGTGCGGAAAGCGGCATTGCTACATTTCGCGATTCAGGTGGATTATGGGAAGGACATAAAGTTGAGGATGTTGCAACTCCGGAAGGATGGAGGAGAAACCCGGAACTGGTTTTGGATTTTTATAATCAGCGAAGGAAGAAAGCACTGGATGTAAAACCTAATAAGGGTCACGAGATTTTAGCAGAGCTTGAGCAGAGCTTTCTAGTAACTGTAATTACTCAAAATGTCGATAACCTTCACGAGCGTGCCGGCTCATCGAAGGTCATTCACCTTCATGGCAGTTTATTTGAATCGCGAAGTACGCGAAACCCAGCATTAGTTTATGCCATAAAGGATTGGGCTTTAAACATTGGTGATCAATGCGAATTGGGTTCACAACTGCGTCCTAATATCGTTTGGTTTGGTGAAGCCGTGCCTATGATGGAAGTAGCTTCTGACATTGCTTCTGGTGCAGACATTTTTTTGGTAGTAGGAACTTCCATGGTGGTTTACCCTGCCGCAGGTTTAATTGATTATGTTCCTGATCGCGTGAAGAAATTTGTAGTTGATCCAAAGAAGCCAGACATACTTCATGTTCCAAATCTTGAATTCATTGCTGAGAAAGCAAGTACAGGAATGAAGAAGGTGAAAGAAATTTTGCTTGGATGAAGTCAAAGGCCTAAATGCATTGGCCTTACTACTTTATACTTACTTCTCTCTTAGAGTTCAAATATCTTATTCATCACCATCCATTTTTGTCCCGGCTTTGCATGAGGGAGTGCTTGTTGATACGTCCACATTAGTTTTTCCCACTCTTGCACCTTTTCATTAGTGGCATCGTTTTTTGATTTTTCCTCCAATGAAAAATCATCTTTTGTTTCCATAATCATAAAAAGTCTGTTGCCGGTTCGATAGATTTCCATTACTTCAATACCTGCATCTTTAATAGCTTTTATATTTTCAGGCCAACTGTTGCGATGATATTCTTCATACTCTATAATTAGGGCAGGATCATCTTTCAGGTCAAGTGCAAGACAATATCGCTTCATAGCTATTAAATTTTTTGAGGCTTGTAACCGCGAATGCCATACCAGGCAATAATAAAAAAGCACAACAACGGAACCACGTACGACAATTGAATATTGTATTGATCTGAAATGAGACCCATTATAACTGGAAAGAAAGCTCCTCCAGCAACAGCCATGACTACTAATGACGAGCCGATCTCTGTGTCTTCTTTAATATCTTCTATGGCTAATGAAAATATTGTCGGGAACATGATAGATTCAAAAAACGGGACAGCAAACAAAGCCCAGACAGCAAGCTCGGATTTTACAAACGTGGCAACTGCCAATAGGAAAATGCAGATGAACGAGTAAATGGCCAGTAGCCGATTGGCGGCCACAAATCTCGTAAGGAATGTGCCGGCAAAACGTCCTACCATGAAGCCAAACATGGCAATACCCAACCAAACGGCTGCGTCCTTCTCAGGAGTGTCGCTGGTGTACCGTGCAAACCGGATAAAAAAGCTAGTCACACAAACTTGTCCACCTACATAAAAAAATTGAGCGACCACACCCCACTTTAATTGAGAATGCCTAAGAGCTTTTATTACACCTGACTTTTGATTTTTCTCATTTGAAGGCACCTCGGGCATAGTAGTAAAATAGATCAATGCGGCAACTGCCAGCACAACAATGGCAATTATCAAATATGGAATTTTAACAGCATCAGCTTCCATCTGTAAGTATTGATTTAGTTGTTGTGTGCTCATGGAAGTAATTTCTGCATCACTATGCTCAATTCCACTTAGTATCATATGACCTCCAATAAGAGGAGCGAAGAAAGCCCCAAGACCGTTGAATGATTGGGAGAAATTAAGGCGAGTTGTTGCACTCTCTGGTTTGCCCAGAATTGTTACGTAAGGGTTTGCCGCAGTTTCGAGAAATGCGCAGCCAGAAGCAACAATAAACAATGCGCCAAGAAAGAAAATGTAGATGCGTGTACTGGCAGCGGGTAAAAACAGTAACGCACCCACCGCATAAAGCAATAGACCTATCAGAATTCCTTTTTTATATCCATATCTCTTCATAAAAAGCCCGGCTGGTATAGCCATCACTAAATAACCGATGTACACAGCAGAGTCAATCAAAGCTGACTCTAAGTCGCTAAGTTGACAGGCTTTTTTTAGATGTGGGATAAGTATGGGCTCTAGATTGTGCACGAAGGCCCAAAGAAAAAATAAGCTGGTTACTAATATGAAAGGAACGAGATAAGACTTTGCAGAATTTGTTTCGCTAAGCTTAGATGAAGTGGAAGGTATTTGCATAATTCAGTTTGTTAACTTATTGCCCTATCGAGATGCGTATATCCTCCATCTACATGAATCCATTGCCCAGTAGTATGACTTGATCGGTCGGAGAGGAGGAAGGCAACGATATTAGCGATTTCTTGTGGTGTTGTAAGGCGATGTTCCAACGGAATTTTAGAGGTAACTGATTTCAATTTCTCCTCCGGTTTTTCAAAGGAGTTAATCCAGGAATCATATAAGGGTGTATGTACTTCGGCAGGAATAACAGCATTGACACGAATAGAATAGGGAAGGAGTTCGAGTGCCCACTCTCGTGTTAACGAAAGTATAGCACCCTTCGCGGCTACATAACCTGATGTATTACCCTGGCCGGTTACCGAGGTCTTTGAGCCTATGTTTACAATACTGCCCTTATGAAGCTTCAAGAATGGAAGTGAATAATGTGCCATGAAATAAAAATGACCTGCATTATTATTCAGGGATGTAATGAATTTTTGAGGGGTGCCATTTTCAAGTCCAATGCCATCATTGAAACCAGCATTGTTTACCAGGCCATCAATGCGTTTATACTTAATTTGGATTTCATTAACAGCCTGTTTACAAGCGTCTGATGAAGTGAGATCTGCTTTTATAAACAAGCCTTTGCCGTCCAGATCTTTAAGGATTTTTTTTGATGGCTCTTCGTTTTTATCCAGAATCACAGGTGTTGCTCCTTCTTGTGCTAGCAAACGCACAATGGCTTCGCCAATCCCCTTTGCTCCGCCTGTAACAATAATGATTTTGTCTTTGAGATGTAGATCCATTTTTTTAATAGCCTAATAAGCTACTGCCACCTGACGTTGCTCGCCAAGCCCCTCTATTCCCAACTCAATAACATCTCCAGCTTTCAGATAGATCGGAGGATTAAAACCATGCCCAACGCCTGATGGAGTGCCTGTTGAGATAACATCTCCAGGAAGTAGTGTCATGAACTGGCTGATATAGCTTATTAAAAAAGGGATTTCAAAAATCATGTCATCAGAATTGTTGTCTTGCATCATCTTGCCATTTACTTTCAGCCACATGTGCAAATTATTGAAGTCAGCAATCTCGTCTTTCGTTACTAAATATGGCCCCATTGGCGCGAATGTGTCGCAGCCTTTGCCCTTTGTCCATTGGCCGTTTCGTTCTAATTGAAATTCGCGTTCGCTGTAATCATTGTGCAAACAGTAACCAGCCACATAATCCATCGCATCTTTTTCTTCTACATAAGATGCTTTTTTCCCAACAACGACTGCAAGTTCAACTTCCCAATCTGTTTTATTACTTTTCTTAGGAATGACGAGAGTGTCATGTGGCCCGGTCAACGCAGAAGTAGATTTAAAAAAAATAATGGGTTCCGGTGGCAATGGCATTTTGGTTTCAAATGCATGCTTGGTGTAGTTAAGTCCTACACAAATTATTTTAGATGGCCTTTTGAATGGCGCACCAATTCTTACGCCTGATTTTACTTTCGGGAGAGTGGCTTGATTCTTTAGAAGCCATTTGCTCAATCTGTTTATGCCATCGGTACCCAAAAAATGTTCATCAATATCTTCACCAAAAGAAGAAAGATCTAACAGTTGATTATTATGAAGTAAGCCGGGCTTTTCCTGGCCAAATTCTCCGAAGCGTAATAGTTTCATCTTGATTGAATTGTTTAATTGTTAAGTTTTATAAATCCTCCATCAATAGGGTAGTCAGATCCGGTGATAAATGATGCTTCATCCGAACAAAGATAAAGAGCCAGGTGTGCAATCTCTACAGGTTTTGCCATTCTGCCAATAGGCTGAGTCTTAGATAGTTTTTCAAACATCTCTTCTTCCTTACCGGGATAATTGGCTTTGATAAATCCATCAACGAAAGGAGTATGAACACGGCCAGGTGAAATGCAATTGCAACGTATTCCATCTTTTATGTAATCCTTCGCTACAGAAAGTGTCATGGAAGCAACAGCACCTTTACTCATAGAATAAGCAAAGCGTTCTGAAATGCCTACCGAGGAGGCAACGGAAGCGAGGTTTAGAATTATGCCAGATTTCTGAGCCATCATATGTGTAATTGCAGCATACATGGAATTATAAATGCCCTTGACATTCACATTATATACCTTATCGAAATCAGATTCAGTAGTGGTTCCTAGTTTTCCTATGTGCGCAATGCCTGCGCTGTTAACTAAAATATCAATCTTACCAGATTTTGTTTGGATAGAATTCATGACAGAGATCACATCAGTCTGAATAGACACATCTACAGGATAGGGAAATGCTAAACCTCCTGCTTTAGTAATTTCGTATGTGGTTTCCTTTGCAGTCTCTTGATTTTTTTCAAGCACACAAACAAGGGCACCCTGCTTAGCAAATAATAGTGCAATTGCTTTTCCAATTCCACTGCCTCCCCCGGTTATTACTGCGGTCTTATCTTTTAGGCTAAACATCATGCTTACTTATTGGCTAGATCTTCAAGGAATTTTTTGAATTTGTCCGTGTTGTAATTCTTGCTGCCAACCTCCTTTGCAACCACACTGCCATCTTTGGATATAACGAAAGTGGTAGGAATAGAAGGCACCTGTAATTGTTCAGGTAAATACCCCGAAGGCATGTACACTGGGAATGTAAAAGCCTTATTTGAAATATAACTTACCACCCTAGCATTATTCTTGTCGTCATCAATAGAGAGCATAATAAAAACTACTTTGTCTTTGTCAACTATATTGTACAGCTTTTGAATATCAGCCATTTCTGCTCGGCAAGGGCCACACCAGGTTGCCCACATGTTTAGAAAGACAACCTTTCCCTGGAATTTTTTAAAACTAATTTTAGCACCACTCAAATCTTTGATGGCAAAATCGTAATCAAACTGCTTTGGGCTTTTCAATTCTTCAGTGCCGGCATCTAAAAATCCCGTACTAAGTGCTACCGACTGTGCAAGGAAGGAGGCGGTTCCCATTAAGCCTGTTGACTGGACAAGCGCCACAATCAATAAGGCCGCTAACATTGGCTTCAGGAAGCGGATTAGTTTCATTGGCAGCGTTTGGTTCGGTTATTGAAGGGTTGTTTATCAAATCTCATTATTTCCGTAATTTGGTGCAATTATTTTTTAAAATGACGACACGGGCAATTTACTTTTTGTTGATTTTAATACTTTTTGCGGCCGATGCCTTCAGTCAAAAGGTCAAATACAAAGATCTATATATTCTCCTCAGCGCCAAGCAGTATGACCAGGCTGAACCGTTTCTAAAAAAGTATCTGAGAGATAATGGTGACAACCCTAATGCTTATCTGTTTATGGGAAACATCTATAGCGATAAAGCTGCTAAAAAAGACATACTCCTTAAGACTGACTTGATGCTCCGGGATATGGATTCAGCTGTTTTCTTTTTTCATAAGGCTATGAGCGGTTTAACCGAGAAGGAAATTAGCAGAAATGAAGAGTATTATGAAGCCTATAGCAGAAGGGATCAACGCACCGGAAAATTTGGTATCACATTATCGGATGTTAAGTTTGATTTGGAGAAAAAAATACAGGGATTGAATGACAAGAAAGAGAGAACAAAAACATTGGTTTCGCAGTATCAAAGTTCTGAGGCGGCCTATGAAAAAGTGCGAAAGGAGTTCATCATCATTCAAGATAGTTTTCCAGGTATAAAGGAATTCTATCTTCGGTCTAACGCCAAATTAGTAGAGAAACTTAAAAGTATCGCTTTAGGCTACGATGCTTTTCTGATATCATTTAATGATTACAAAGCCACTAGTAAGCTCCTGGGAAGGACTGGTTACAATCAGGTTTTGGATCAAAGTGACATTCAGGACTTTAAGAAGGATGGGGCAAGTCCCTCAGATTTCTCCAAAGATGATTTGAAAATCTGGGATTATAAACGATGGGCTTTATTCAATCTCGATGTCATTGAAAAAGAAGTTACACCCTTATTGGAAACATTGATTTCTTATGATATAGCAATTAACAAATTGAGAGAGAAGCTTGTCAAGGATTCGGTTTCGGTGGCAAAGGATGTAACTGAATTGATGGATAAACTCCTTAACAGCAACCTCAAAAAATTTGATGATGATCCATTACCTATGGCAATATTTGGATTAAAAATTTCTGAGCTTGAGTATAGTTCGACATTGATCTTAAATAAACCTTTAAAGGATTCTGCCAATGTCAATTTACTCCTACGTTGTTTAGAACTAGAGTTTGAAGCCCTTCATAAAATGGATAGCCTTGCCAATAATCTTACCGAACGCCATATGGAAAAGGATGAGCAGAATTATAAGCATTTCGTCATGAATGCATATGGCTCTTTAGCTGTATTGAAAAGTTACGTAAGAACAACTCGGGATTATGCTGTGCGTGAAAAACTTCTAAAGGACAAGGAATGGGAAGCAACGATTCAGGCCTTAAAATGGATCGTTGATGGGTTGGATTCTATTCCTCTTTTTTCTGAAGAGCTTGAGATCAATCATAAGTATAAACCAATAGTAATTGTAGACGATGATCATACCGCTGGACTTACCTTCCAAGACTCTGTTGCTACCGGTTATTTTTACACAATTGTAAGTTCACACTTACCTGATGTTAAAGTTAGATTTCCAGTTGACAAAAAAAGTTTTACCCTGAGAAGTTTACCTGTAACAAAGGGTCTGTCTTCCCACGATGGTAAGGGGCAGGTTTATTTTGTTCTTCTTAGTAGCGAAAGTAAGCGGGATGATAAGTTTCCTGTTACACTTACAAAAATTTATAGATCTGATGGTTTAGCATGGAGTAACAACTATTCGTTTGAGATGCTTCCTTCCGAACTTTTATATAAAGCGGATACGGGGGAACTTCTGATTAAGATTTCAAATCCTTCGGGAGATAGCAATGTCATTGTGATAGATAAAAACGGCAAGATTCAGCCGTAAGATTTATCAGTAAGGTTCTGTTAATGGAAAAACAGATAGGCCACAAAAATAGCTGCAAGAATTCCTGCTAAATCTGCAATCAAACCAACCGTAAGTGCATATCTCGTTTTCCGGATGCTAACGGATCCAAAATACACAGCCAGCATATAAAAGGTCGTCTCTGTACAACCACGAAAAATACTTCCCAGCCTTCCGGCAAAAGAATCGGGGCCAAAGGTTTTAATGGTCTCCACCATCATGCCCTTTGCGGCACCACCACTAAGCGGTTTTAGAAAGGCAACGGGAAGGGCAGGAACAAAATCGGTATTCCAACCCAACGATGCTACCACCCAACCGATGCCCCCGATAATATAATCCAACGCGCCCGAGGCACGAAAGACACCGATCGCAACCAATATGGCAATCAAGTAGGGAATTACTTTGATAGATGTTTCAAAGCCTTCCTTCGCACCTTCAATAAATGTCTCAAAGAGTGGCAATTTTTTAGACATCCCAAGAAGTAGAAAAGAAATAATAACAGATAGGATGATCAAACTACTGATCAAACTGGATTGTGATTGCAAGGCGGCCTGGCTAAGTGTGGTGAAGTAATAAACAGAGCCCCCAATGACTGTTCCAAAAATAGCCAGATAGCCGATGACAACTTTGTCAAAGAGGTTTATTTTTTGATATAGTGAAACAGTGATCAGTGCTACAATGGT